>NZ_JBHFLM010000232.1:0-62105 GCF_041928655.1 Pelatocladus sp. BLCC-F211
GGCCTTGATCTTGGGATTGAACACAAATAATTCTCTCGAATTCTTGTGTTGATGTACAGCCCCCCATTTATTCGCGAGAGATAATCGCGAATAAATTGGTCTTTTCACTCTCTTTTTGCAAAATTGGGATGCTCCCGTTTGATGAAATATTTCTAATGCAATTTCTTCCTGTGAACTAAAGCTAAATGACCAGGAAGACGTAGGTTTTCTTGATATTTTAAATAAGACAGCTGATTCTTGATTTGTGTTTTTTACAAGATAAAGGGATGGATGAATGGAAGATAAATAACTTATAGATATATAAGATGTTCTTTTGAGGAGTCGAAGAAAAGCCGCGCCGTGCAAAAATTCTAGATCATTAATACTCATGGAACTACTGCCAACAATCATCCATATAAGTAATATATTTTACAAATTTTTTAAGTAGTCATCCAATGGGAAGTAATTAATTTTTAGTATTAAAAAAAGTAAACGCACCTTGCCAATAAAGGCAAAGTGCGATAATCACAGCTTTTTATATATGGAATTGGCTAGTGCAACATAGCAGAAATATCTAGACAGTAAAAACTAGACGAAAAAACAGATTGTCTAAGCATGACAATTTCCTGTCTCTTGCCTTCTGCCTTATGCTGAATTACACTAAATATCCTTCTCGCTCAACTCTCTAGTCATGTAGTCAAACGGCTCATCTACAAAGCTAGTACTACTAACGCCAGCATCCGCTAATTGCTGCTTGACAATATCCTTCATCAGTTGGATACCACGAACTGTAGGGCCAATGGGAACACCCAAAGAATTATAAGTTTCCCGCAAACCTTGCAGCACGCGCTCATCCAACACATCCATACTGCCAGCTACAATGGCATAAGTAGCATAGCGCAGGTAGTAATCCATATCCCGTAGACAAGCCGCATACCGCCGAGTCGTATAAGCATTACCGCCGGGACGAATCAACTCTGGCTGTTCATCAAATAATTGAGAGCCAGCCTGCTTGACAATTGCCGCCGCATTTGCATTAATAGCTCCTGCGGCTTGTACTCGTGCCGTCCCGCTTTCAAAGTAGGACTTGAGAGTGTCGATCGCATTCCGATCAAAATACCGCCCAGCAACGTCATAATTCTTAATTAAACTTGTGACTGCATCCCGCATTCCTTTATCTCCCAATCATTGCTATTTATGGTTTGATATTTATTTGACTGCTTTTGCAAGCGGCTAATTTTTGTGCAAATGAATATTAAAAGAAGCTCAAGCACAAAAACAATAAATGCGCTACTTAAAGGATTCTATGCCAAAGTTGACCCCAACAGATGAACTGTCAAGTTTTGTAGAGTTAGTTCGGCAAAAGTAAACATAACCTATAAACATGATATTCTGTAACAAAAAATACAAAATATCTCAAATTTATATCATTAGGATATTCCAGGTGTCTTTAATGATTTGGGTTCATCAAGCAAGGTCAGCGTGCATTACATTGTGGTTTACTGTACTAAATTGGCGGAGAAGGAGTAACCATGACAACCCCACAAGAAGTCCTGAATATGATTCGGGACAACAACATTCAGATGATCGATCTGAAATTCATCGATACGCCAGGAATATGGCAGCACCTGACAGTGTTTCATAACCAAATCGATGAAAGTAGCTTCACAGACGGCGTACCCTTCGATGGTTCCAGTATTCGGGGTTGGAAAGCAATCAACGAGTCAGACATGTCAATGGTACTCGATCCAAACACTGCCTGGATCGACCCATTCATGAAAGAACCAACTCTCAGTATCATTTGTAGTATTAAAGAACCCCGTACAGGCGAATGGTACAGTCGTTGTCCGCGTGTAATTGCTCAAAAAGCATTAGACTATCTCGTTTCCTCCGGTCTTGGTGACACAGCCTTTTTTGGCCCTGAAGCTGAGTTTTTCATCTTTGATGATGTCCGTTTTGACCAAAACTCCCACGAAGGCTACTACCATGTAGACTCAGTTGAAGGGCGCTGGAACTCCGGTAAACAAGAAGGTCCCAACCTGGGTTACAAACCCCGCTTCAAAGAGGGTTATTTCCCAGTACCTCCCACCGATACTTTCCAAGATATTCGTACAGAAATGCTGCTGACAATGGCAAAATGCGGCGTGCCTATTGAAAAGCAGCACCACGAAGTAGCTACAGGTGGTCAGTGCGAACTCGGTTTCCGCTTTGGTAAATTGATTGAAGCTGCCGATTGGCTGATGACTTACAAATACGTCATCAAGAACGTAGCCAATAAATACGGCAAAACCGTTACTTTCATGCCTAAGCCTGTCTTCCAAGACAACGGTTCCGGTATGCACACCCACCAGTCTATTTGGAAAGACGGTCAGCCTTTGTTTGCAGGCGATAAGTACGCTGGCTTGAGTGAAATGGCACTACATTATATTGGTGGCATTCTCAAGCACGCGCCTGCACTATTGGCTATTACTAACCCCACCACCAACTCTTACAAGCGCCTAGTACCTGGTTACGAAGCACCTGTGAACTTGGCTTACTCCCAAGGAAACCGTTCTGCTTCAATTCGGATTCCTCTGTCTGGTACTAACCCCAAAGCCAAGCGCTTAGAGTTCCGTTGTCCTGATGCAACTTCTAACCCCTACTTGGCATTTGCTGCCATGCTATGTGCTGGTTTAGATGGCATCAAGAACAAAATTGATCCCGGTGAACCTCTGGATAAAAATATTTATGAACTCTCTCCAGAAGAACTGGCGAAAGTTCCTTCCACTCCTGGATCTCTAGAATTGGCATTGGAAGCACTAGAGAAAGATCATGCTTTCTTGACCGAACCTGGTGTCTTCACAGAAGACTTCATTGAAACTTGGATTTCTTACAAGCTAGACAATGAAGTTAACCCAATGCGTCTGCGTCCTCATCCTTATGAATTTGCTCTTTACTACGATTGTTAATTTCAAAGGGTTAGTGGTTGGTAGTTAGTGGTTAATTATAAATAACTACTAGCGATTCTCCATAAAACCAGACGTATTATTTGAAAGCATAAATACAGCCACCCTGTTTGGGTGGCTTTTTTTAGGTTTCTCTACCACTGTAGGGGCGCAGACGCGAGTTTTAACTCATCGCAGCATTACTGCGGTCATAGTTCATGCGAGCATTGTGGTCTATTTTCCCTTGAGTCGGGTTCCAGTAGTGAGATATTTCTCCAGGAAGACCCAATTCTTCCCCTGCACGTTCTAGCATCGATTGTTGCCGATTTTTGATCAGCTGATAATGACGCATCATTAAAGCACGAGCTTTGTCTTGGGTAGACATACCAGAGTCCTCCCTGTAGTTTTAATTTGATTGATTTGTTTGTCTCCATTAATAAGATAGCAGGATAATTCTGTATCATAAGTTACGAAATGATACAGTTTAATAAAATTTCATATTTCATTGACTAGTACTCTGTCACGTTAAAGGGTTTGTAGTGAGCGCTTAGGCGCTCAATTCAGCACTAAAGTGCTTACTACAAACTCCTGAATTTTTATTTTCGTTGTTTCTTCTCAGTTGCTCTTCATTGGTTTGACTTGTTTGCTCAATAGATCATTCTCAAGATTAATGAATTAATAGTTACAATTGTTTAAGTTAGATAAATAAAAATAAAGACAAGCCAAGCCATTCACATGTCCGACACATTAACGAAGCTGACTTATCAAACATTTCAGCAGGGTAAAAACTATTTTGGTTTAGCTCATAAAACATTAAGCGTACGCTTGTTAAATTTAATCTCTCCTTTTGAGCAGCAAACCAAACCCGTCCCGACAGAAGTTTTACTCAAATTTCAAAAAAAGCTAGATAATTTACTAGAAAGTGATTGGCAAGATGCAGAGCAGGGTGTATATCCTACGAGCTTGCTGTTTGATAATCCTTGGCAAGACTTTTTCCAGTACTATCCAGTAGTATGCCTAGATTTATTCCAAACGTGGGAGCGGGCCAAACAGAAGAATTATCAAGACTTTCCCACAGATGTGGACACTTCTGGTTATCCCAGTTATTACGTACAGAACTTCCATCACCAGACTGATGGCTATTTGAGCGAATTGTCAGCCAATCTCTACGATTTACAGGTGGAAATTCTGTTTGGTGGTACAGCAGATCCCATGCGACGGCGAATTCTCGCACCTCTTAAGAAAGAACTAGAATTTTTTGCTGATTTACCACATCGGCAAATACGCATTTTAGATGTAGCTTGTGGAACGGGTCGGACTTTAAAAATGATTCGTGCAGCTTTCCCGCAAGCATCGCTGTTTGGTACGGATTTGTCGCCAGCTTATTTGCGAAAAGCAAATGAATTATTAAGCCAAATTCCAGGAGAATTAGCACAATTATTACAGGCTAACGCTGAAGAGTTACCCTACCTGGATAATTATTTTCATGCAGTTACTTCTGTGTTTCTTTTCCATGAATTACCTGCGGGGGTACGCCAGCGAGTGATTGAACAATGCTACCGGGTAACAAAACCAGGAGGAGTGTTTATTATTTGTGACTCTGTGCAAATGAGTGACTCTCCAGAAATGGAACCATTCATGGAAAACTTCCACCAAATGTACCATGAACCCTACTATAAACATTACATGACTGATGATTTAGTAGAGCGTTTAGAAAAAGCAGGTTTTGAGAATGTTGAAATACAAGTCCATTTGATGAGCAAGTATTTGATTGCTCACAAGCCAGTTTGACCAAACCCCTTGGGCGGGTTTAGAGGGATAAGGGTGTGGGGGTGTAAGGGGAAGAAGTAGCAGCTTTCTTTTCCCTACACCCCTATGTGTTATTTTTTAGCAAAAAGCAAAATAGTTGTGCGAAATGATGGTAGCGGAACCAAGATGACTAGCGCTTGTTGAAATATTTCTGAGCAAGCACAGGCTTTGATTTGCTAAGAGTAATGTTGTTTGCAACCTCAACAAAGTTCTTTTTTTCCCCGATGCAAGATACCAGTAGCTCAACACAGAAAAAAGCCTGAGTAAGATATCAGAGAGTTGCTTTCTTGCCTATTTCCCTAATAATCGAGATATATCAGCAAACATATGTGCTTACGCTGCACTGGTAGACGAAGTGACACCCTTTTCCTGATTATTTGAGGTTTGCGATCGGGATATGCTTATTTGTTTGAGGAGTGATGGTGTTTGCAATACGGATTTTGATTGATTTTGCCTTCTGTTCGCAACGGTGGAAGACCCTTTATTTACACGGAGATTACAGAATTGATACAGAGCGATTACCTGACTTAGTTGTGTCTCAACTGTTATATACTTGCTATAGAAGGTGTGTAACAGATGTTTTCGTAAAACATCGTGTTGGGGTGTAATCTGAATTCCTTGCTACCAACAAAACTACTAGCCTATAAAGATTGTCTTCAGTATGACGTTGTTAGATAACAACATGCTTGTTACCAGGATGTTGGATTAAATCTCTACGTGAACCACCCTTAGCAGGACGGTTCCTGGGAGTAGTTTTTGCAGATAGCAAAAGATAAGACACTCTTTGTCTTTCTCGATCGCGTCCACTACCCCGATAAGGAGAGGACTTTTGAGGTTTAGATTTTGCCGAGATTAAAAAGTGGGAACTAGAGTGAGATGGCGACATATCGGATAGGGAACTAGCAACTGTTTGGCTGTTCACAGCCAAGCTGCTCAGTAACAGACCTGTAACTAAAAGTGAAATGGCAGCACGCATAACAAGTGTCTATTTTAGAACTCTTCATTTACTTGATACTGAGTTTCTTTTACTGCTTCCGGACAATTTCGTCAAAAAGTATTGTTTTTAACTGAAAAAAATATTTGAATCAGTCATGGGTATTTTCCACTAGTAACCAACGACCAGCCTGATTGAGATAACCCCAAAAATTGAGCTGTTGCCCATGGGGTGAAGTTTGCAGCAGTTCGTTGATTGGCGATCGCAAAGTCACAAGCTGCCAAATTTGGCCTTTGTATGAAGCTGGGATCATAATTGTGAAGTTGTAATCTTGCTGATTTAGGCGGTGAAAAATACCTTGGAAACGGTTAAAATTTTGTTCTTGCCTAGTTTTTTTACTGCCGTGATCGTACTGATAAGCAGAGTCATCAGGACAATAGCCGTTACATGGATATTGTTCTGGATTATCTAAGTAGTATTGTTGCCAATGTAGCCAATTTATACTAGTAAGCGAGACATTGAATAACGGAATGACTGCTGTCGGTGCTATTTGATCTAGCAGTAAAGCTGTTTGCAAGACTCTAACGGGTAATTCTCTGGGCTGACAATTCAACTCTACGCAAATAGCAGCAGCCATCCCTGCTGCTTGACCAATACCCATGACTACAGGTTGCAATCTAGTTGCACCATTGGCTATATGAGACACAGAAATATTCTTTTCACACACTAATAAACCATCTGTCTCTACCGGAATGAGACAACGGTAAGGAATAGTGAAGGGAGTTCCTGTCCAGCGCCCTCCCCAACGAATTGATTTTGGTTGTAAGTCAAAGTTCACACCAGGATAATGATGGTCGTTGGCGTAGTTACCAATGGCGATCGCATCTATATTTAACGCTGCTACCGTACCTCCTGCTACTGGCAAAATATCCTGTTCTCTTATAGTAGTTAGCCCTACTAGACGGCGACTTTCTCGGTAATAAGGATGTAACGCATAAGCACCTGTGCGATTTTGGATTTTTTGGATTTGGGGAAAGATACCATCTGCTAAACCGTAACGACGACCAAGCTGATTTTGAATAAAATGGGCAAAATTTTGACTATGCCAAAAGCATTCTTGCTGAAATTCTTGCCTTGCTGCTTCAGACTGGATCAATCTACCCACACCTTCACCATAATCGTTACCGTGAATCGGCCAATTGATCATGAACCGATTTCCTGGTAAGCGCCCGTAGTTCAAAAAATTCTCAGCGCCATAGTCATCCCAAGCACCAGTAAACAGTGATGGGTCGTAGTTTGGTGCAGATGGGATTTCTGGGGCAATAGCTTCACCGTAATCTTGCATCACCACTACCCAGGTTGGGGCTTGCACAGGATATTTTGCTGTGAGAGAATTAAAATCAGCTGGGGCGCTAGTTTCTCCAAACTCCGACTGCAACTCCCAACCCCAGCGATGAAATATTTCAGCCAAAGCCAATAAATCTCCTAATTCTGTGCCGTCAAGAGTTACCTTGGCTTTAACAGTAAAATCTGCAAACCTAACGCCAGTTATACAATCTCCTTCTCGCAAAACCTCCAAAGGCACATATCCAGGAATCCAAAGCAGATTTGGTAATTCTCGCACCCAATCTGCAAAAATTTCCGCACCTATACACGGGTCATAACTAAAAAAGCTGACCCAACTATTATTCAACCCTCCTGGTTGTCGCTGCTGTAATTCTTGTAAAAACGTCCCCCACAAACCTGTTTGAAAAGCTTCTAATTCATTACCATCCGGTGCAGATACACCCGCAGACGTTAGCATTCCTCCTAACCAAGAAAATTCGCTGACGAGGATAGTTTTTACTCCCCGTCGCGCTGCTTGGATAGCAGCTGCGGTTCCACCTGTTCCACCACCGACAACTAAAACATCCGCTTGATATGTCTGATTCACCATCTTCTAACCTCATTAGATTTCCGAATATATTTTCACCAATTGCTTGGGAATCAGACACTTGCAAAATAAACTCATAACGATTATGATTTTATTTAAAGAGCTAGATTAAAAATTCCAGGTATGGAAAACCTTATTATCGGTGCGATCGCCAGTTTAGGCGCAGGACTTGCGAGATTGGGAAATCTCTTTAATTTAAGGCAATACGGTTCAGTTAAGGTTTTGATCTACCCCTGTTGAGGCGCGAGTCTTGAAATGATTAATTTGTCTTGGTGTCTTTGCGGTGAAAAAGATAATCTTTAAACCACCAAGACACTAAGACACAAAGAGTGCTAACTAAACCGTATTGTAATTTAAGGGACTGCTCAGAAAGTTAGGAATTAGTTATTGAAGTTATTGAAGCGAAATATTTGGAGACTCAATTAATAAGTACATAAACAAAATTAATTAATATTCTTCAAGCTATTCCCTATTCCCTGTTCCCTGATATCTATAAATAAATTTAATTTTGCCTAATCAGTTCTCAAATCACTGGAGTAAAATATGAACTTGATTCGCTTTGAACACGTTAACCTTTCTTGTAAAAATCTAGACGCCAGCCGCAATTTTTACCAGAATTTATTTCCTGATTGGTATGTTCGTGCAGAAGGTGTATTTAATGGTCGGCGTTGGATACATTTTGGCGATCGCCAATTTTATTTAGCATTAAATGATCAGCATGGTCAAGAACGTGTACATAATTCCTATGAAAACATTGGTATTAACCACGTTGGTTTTGTGATTAAAGATGGCGAAAGCATGAAAAATTTGCTGGAGGATAAAGGCATTGAATATTATACAATGTCATCACCAGAAACAAAGCATAGAATTTATGTTAATGACCCCGATGGTAACGAAATTGAGCTAGTGGAATATAACCAAGACTATGCTTTGAAATAATTCTTGATTGAGTGTGCGTTATCGATAACGCACACTCTCGTTACTGTTGCGGTAATGGTGGATGTTTGGCTGAGTATTGTTTGACTAACCGAGAAATTTCGGGGTTATAAAGTCGCAAATAATTCCAGTAATTTCCAAATACTTGACGTACATAATTTTTAGTTTCATCAAATGGTATGACTTCAACAAACTCATCTGGATCTTGTGTTGGTATAGTTTGCAACCACTTAGCAACGTTACCGGGGCCAGCATTATAACTCGCGATCGCCAGCAACGAGTTATTACCATATTGCTCATGAGTATGATCTAAATACCAAGTACCCAACATGATATTGTCGTTGGGGTGTTCGAGGTTAATTTTTTTACTATCCTCTTTAATTTGAGGAGCAATCCACTTAGCTGTATCTGGTAATACCTGCATTAAACCCGTCGCATTTGCAACAGATTTAATTTTTGGTTGAAACCGTGACTCTTGACGAATCAATGCTGTCACCAATAAAGGATTTAGCTGGCGTTGTTTTGACCAATATTCTATTTCTTTAAGATAAGGAAAAGGATAACGAGCTTGCCAGTAAGTGATTTGTTTACTTAAATTTTCATATTCAGCTTTTTCTTCTGGTTTTTCTCGGTCTTCCAATTTAGAGATTGTGTCAATTCCACGTAAATTTTCTCCTTGAGTCAGCAGCATCAAACCCTTGGTAAATTGTTGTGCTACTGTAGGTTGGGCTTTGTTGTTAAATTCAGCTTCCCATTGCAACCAAGCATCACGGTCTTGACCAAGCAAATATAATTCTTTGAAGGTTTCAGAACCAGCTGTGGGTACAGGGCGCACAAGGGGAACTACTTCTGGTGTTAACTGACGGACATTGTTGAAGTTGCCGACATTTAATCCCAGAGTCACAGCCGATCGCCACGCATAATAAGACTGGGGAAAATTGCTAATTACATACTCATAAGCTTGTGTAGCTTCCTGCATTTTCCCTAAATTTGTTGCCCATCTCCCGATCCAAAAACCCGCTCTCGGAGCCAAAATACTATCAGGGTTAGTGCTAGGAATTGGTTCTGCCCATTGCCATGCAGCTTGGTAATCTTTGGCTTCAGCTTTTTCTAATGCCATTTTCCAACGGTATTGTGCTGCTTCTTCAGTATTTCCGTACTTGCTAATCAATAATTGCAGCGCTGTATTTGCTCCGTTGGTGTCATTTTGGGCTTGTAAGATTTTGACTTTTGCTAACAGTGCTTCTCCTGCTAGATCAGGAAATGTACTGATAATTTGGTCAAGATAAGGTAAAGCATTTTGACGTGGTTTGCTCAGTTCTGCCAAACGCAGCAAAGCTGTACCTGTTTCTTGGGCTTCTGGGAAAGCACTAATTAGTTGTTTGTAGATAGCGATCGCTTGATCTCGTTTACCATCTATCTGTAATCCCCGCGCCAGACGATAGAGGTTACGCGGTGTCTTGGTTGATTTGGAGTAGACTTCTGCTGCTTTGGCAAATTGATTATTTTCCCAATAGGCGTTAGCAACAATTTCCCACTCTTCTGGCTTCAAAGTCGCATTTTTAACCAGAGCATCTAAGATGGGTATAATTTCTGGTTGGTCGTAGGCGTGTTTTGCCAAAATTAGTTGTAATTCTGGCTGATTGGGATTTTTTGCCAAGCGTTTGCGAATAATATCCCAAGTAAGGGGATGGGAAGGAAAAGAGGCGATCGCTTTTTCTTGATATTCGGGTAACGCTATTAAATAAAGGGCTTTAACACTGGCTGGATGTGTAGGATAATTTTTTACCACTGCCTGTCTATCATCAGAGGCTTTACCCGCTTCTGCTAAAATGTCATACGCTTGGGCCCTTTTCAGCAAAACATAGGGCGCCAGCTGTGGATAGTCTTTTTCCAGCCCTTCCAAGAGACTTAACGCCTGTTTACCTTCATTGCGTTCAACTAAATCACTGGCTAGCAAATAACGAGCGCGGTTCCGATCTTGTGATGGAAACCCTTTGGCTAATTCCTCAAGTTTTTCTGCTCTTTGGCTAGGAGATTGGAGTACCAAAGAGAAAACAGCTGACTCAGCTTTAGTTGCTTCTGTCAGTTGTTCTGACTGATTATTAAATTGCTTGAGCCATTGTCCAAGATATCTTCCCATCTGAGGGGCTGAAACCATCGCCCCAGCCAGAAAGGCACATATTCCTGCACCCACAATCAGAGAAATTTGTTTTTTCTGTAGCTTCTTCAGCATTGAGACCCGCTGAAAGTTTGACATGAATTTCTTGCCACTTTAGCATTACTAATGCTGTGGAGAACCATTTTTGCCTTTCAATTTTTTATTGAACACAAAAAATTTGCAGTTGATTGCGATCGCCATTTTTATACTTCTGTTAAGAAAAAATTATCAACATAATTTGAGATTCAGCATCATCCAATAGGTATATTTTCATGCTTGAACTTGCTATTCGTCTTCACCCAAATGTATTACCCTATCAAGTAAAAGTCTGTGGTTTACCTATGGTACTGGGTAAAAACTGAACTTTAACCAAAAGCGATCGCATTTTCAGGAGATCAACCTAAAAAACAAAACAAACCTCTCCCCTAATGCCTTTCCTTAGCAAGGAGAAGGGTAGCGTAGACGGGGTGAGGTCTGATATTTAATTTGATTGATTTAACTTAGCAGCAATTACACAAAGTAAGATTGAATCGTAACTAGCTAATTAACTTACCTTGCTTGTAACTATAGGTGTTGGGTTTTGGGATGATTGTACTACTGATCCAGTCCGTTTTTCCGAACTAAGTACCTGTTCTTTTTGTCTAAGATTCTGTAAGAATTGCAGCACTACACCTTCTAGTTGTCTATATTTGATCGGTTCAATAAATTTGTCCAGTGGGTTGAAATCAACGACATATTCACCGATTTGATTCCCAACAGGTTCTAAGTGCTTACAATGTCTACCTTGTACTGTTCGTGTATCTGGTAGTTCTTGATGAAGAATATTCTCTAAGTTTTGCAATAACCACAATACATCACTATTTTCTTGAGTTTTCTTGTCTTTGTCTTTGTCAGTTTCACTACCAGCGATAGTGTCTCGATCAAAAGAAATAATTCCTGTTAATTTAAATAACTCACTTTCTTTAATAAAAAATTGAGTTTGCTTTCTGGTAGGTATAACACCGAGTCCCAGTCTATCTAATGAATGCGCGATAAACGCCAAAGGTTGGGGAACTGCGCTTTCTGTATCACTGATATCTGGTGCAACTAGTAAAGATGGTTGACCTTTAATATTGCGTCTTTCCGCAGGAATTTGACTGAGATAGTTTTTAATTTTTTGTATTTGACCTTTACAAGTTTTTTCAGGACATTTTTGTAAAATTGGTTCCCAATCGTTACTCAGAAACTCTAAAAGAGTGATATATTTACAGCCCAAGCTATGAGCAAGCCAATAGTATTTTTTCTTATCCTGATATATTTCGGATTGGTAATTCAGTGATTTAGCGATTTGAGTAATAGCGTCTGCTAGTATCCCTTGTTCTTGTAATAAACTAATGGCAATCGGCCAATGGCGGAAACTGAAACGAAACGGTAACGCAATGACTGTATAACCTTGTGCAAAAATTTTTCTTAAAAAATATCGATAAAATACAGTTGGGAAAGTTCCAAAAAAAGCTCCACCAATAAATTGAACTACACCTTTTGGTTCAGGATGAATTGCAACCCAACTATGAGAAACAGGATAAAATTTAAATTCTGCATCGCTCATAATATATGCTCCATCAGTATTAAAAAAGTAGTGAGTATCGTAATTTCACCCATACTTGCAAGATCATTTGCACAGATATTGTCTTAAAAATTCACAAAATCTCAGTAGGGATTATCTGATTTAGTTATCTATTGGGAGCTACAAAATAGAATTATTTGATTCCGGATTTTAGCTAATATTTTTTAGTAAAATGAAAATCTCAGCTTTTGCTCTTGCAAAGCCTAGAGAGTTCAAGCATGAGAAATCCTGTGAGTGATTTTGAGATACTCACAGGTGACTCTTAAGTGAGGGTGTTAAGTGTAATACCAAAAAACAAAAATATAGTATAGTTTTTGACAATAAAATTAATAGAATTGGTCATTTGTCATTTGTCATTGGTTATTTGTCAATAGTCAAGCGTCAATAAATAGTCATATCATGTTCGGTAAAAGACTTATCATTAAGGCTGAGGCGGGGACGCGGGGAGTTTTTTTGATAAGTGATTAGGCGGACATGATATCAATAGGCAAGATTTAAACCTCAACTTTCCAGTTTCAAACCTCAACGTTCTAGTTTCAAGGCGATTTCTTCTCCCTTGTCTCCCTTACCGTCTCCCCCGTGTCCCTGATCCCCATTTTCCACTTCTGGTACAGGATCGTAACCACCTGAATGAAACGGATGACAACGTAGGATGCGTCGAATTGCTAACCAAGAACCACGCCAGGGGCCAAATCTTTCAATGGCTTGAATAGCATACATAGAACAGGTAGGCTGGAAGCGACAGGTAGGGAGAAATAAAGGTGAAATGAACATTCGGTAGAAGCGAATCAGCCAAATCAATAATAGTTTCATCAAGATCACGTTTTTCTAATAAATTGGTATGGTAACAAAGGTCAAGTTTTTTATTTAAATCTTTGCTGTTGTTAAGTTTGTTTTCCGATCAAGAGTTCATTCCTTCTCTAGGACTGCAACTTGCTAGCGTTGCAGCTTGGTTGTCCCTCGTGATGTTAACTGCATGGGGGGTTAATCGTTTTGTGAAAGCAGATCCAGAAATTGTGCGGAAGATTGTGCATATCGGAACTGGTAATGTGATTTTGCTGGCTTGGTGGCTAAAAATTCCGGCGATTGCAGGTATTACAGCCTCAGTTTTAGCCAGTGCTGTGACTTTATTGTCTTACCGTTTTCCTATTCTCCCCGGTATTAATAGTGTAGGACGGCGGAGTTTTGGGACTTTCTTCTATTCTATGAGTATCGGTGTTTTGGTTGCTTGGTTTTGGTATCTGCAACAACCCTATTATGCGGCACTAGGTATTTTAACAATGGCTTGGGGAGATGGACTCGCTGCCATCATCGGACAGCGATTTGGTAAACATAAATATCAACTTTTTGGAGGACAAAAAAGCTGGGAAGGTTCTTTGACAATGGCGATCATCAGTTTTGTTATCTGTAGCTTGATTTTG
The DNA here is from genome assembly GCF_041928655.1 of Pelatocladus sp. BLCC-F211. NCBI lineage: Bacteria > Bacillati > Cyanobacteriota > Cyanophyceae > Nostocales > Hapalosiphonaceae > Pelatocladus > Pelatocladus sp. BLCC-F211. The sequence goes on from NZ_JBHFLM010000232.1 coordinate 13,704, forward strand.
TTGAGTGTGCAAGGTAACTCTTGGCAAGTTTGGATGATATCTGTGTTAGTCGCTTTAGTAACTACTGGTTTAGAAACTATTTCTTTTGCTGGAATTGACAATTTGACAGTTCCCTTGGGTAGTGCGGCCCTGGCTTTTGTGCTAACTAAATTATTGGTTAGTGGTTAGTTCTTGGTCAAACAATTTTGGATTTTGGATTGATCCCACAACCCCGATTCCCCCAATTTGGGGGTTAGGGGAGGGGCTTCGTCCAAAATATAAAATCGAATGACTTTTGACTTGTTTTCCCCTGTGATACTAATATCTACGGTAATAAAAGGTTTTTTGCGGAAAATTTACTCCGTGACGATAGGTTTTACGGTAGCGTACTGCTGGATGGTAATAATAAACCCTTTGATAATGAGGTCTATAGTGATACCGTCTGTTATAACGCTGTCTATAATAAGGCTGCCTATAATGACGATGTCTATAATGGGGATTTCGTCTGTAGTGGCGATTTTGTCTGTAGTGGCGTGTTCTTCTGTAGCGATAATGTCTGTGTCGTTGACTAATTTTGTAATCTTGGTTATGTGTTGTTTGTTTTAGTTCTACTGCCTCAGCTTCTTGTTGTGAAATGATGGGTGTTTGAGTAGGTGACAAGGTATGTGCTGCGGCTACTTCTAATCCCAAGCTGATAGGCAATACCAAAGTACTGACTACGAACTTCCAAAACATTATTTTAGCTCCTAATTTTTGTGTTTTTGGCTAAACCTTTCTCAATCCTCGATTTACTCTTCACCGACAAGGTTGGAAGGTTAATTTTTATGCTTGGTGGTTCACGCAGTTCTTATTTACTGCCAAAAATGGCTAGTTTGAGATTCCATCCCGTTTTAAAGACCAGGTTTTTGGTCTAGGAAACGATTATCACCAAATGTTTTTACAAAGATAGTTCGTGGTGAACTGACATCTAAAAATAATTTCGTTATTTGTTAAAACTTTACAAAAATATATAAACTAATAGAAGCTATTGAACGATGACAGCAATAAAACTTAAATGACTTTTGCGCCATTATCTCAACCACTCCTACGTGAGAAACAAGAAGAGTTAGATATTCAAGATTTAGAAGGTTTATTACGCCTTGATTTGAAACTTGGTAAATTCAATCTTTTGTCAGGTTTTTATACCCGAATAGATCAAGTATTTATCCTTTGGGGTTTGATTTGTGCTGGTATTTTTCTTACAGCTCAATTTCTACCTGTTAGCTGGTATACACAAGCTATCTTGTGGTCAGTACTTACCTTTGTCGCTAGTATAAGCATGATAGTTTTGACATGGTTTTGGGTAAGTGTAGAAAAGCTGCGTTGGTTGTTATATGGTTGGGTAATCTTAATGGTTGGAGGTGTTAGCCTGACTGATTTGGGGATTTTTTGTGGTTGGGGTACAGTTTTGATGTACCTATGTCCTTTATGGTTAACAATCAGCGCTGCTGGTTACTTATTGACAGCTTGGGGCGTGCGATCGCGTACCTTTTTAATGATGGCTATAATTCACCTCACTAGTATTGCTGTTTTACCCCTATGCAGTGGTTGGCAATTTTTCGCTACTGGAATTGTTATGGCAGCAAGTTTACTAGTATTAGCAGAATGGCAATGGGATATGCACCAGCCACTCAAAGATTACGCTATCTTAACCCCAGAACAAAAGTTATTTAATCAACAACAATATGAGCTTCGGTTAACTAAAAAATCAAAAGTTTAAATTTTCTGTACTTTAGACTACAGATACTAGGTTTTACTTCAAAATAAAAATATGCAGCGTATATAAAAAAGTAAACTGCTTGTACAAATCACTTTTGCAAGAACTCTAGTAATATATATGTTGCATGATCGACGCAGGATTTATGCTGTTTGTCCTGTTCATCGCTGTCCGAAGGAGAACGGCGTCAGGGTAGCGAGCGATCGCGTATGTTCAAATAAAAATCAATAGTCAATACAACCCGTTTATTTACTGACTTTTTCGGTGTGTGGAGAAACTTGATAGAGAAGGATGAAAGACGTTGTAAGTCTGTTTTCCTTTATGCTTAGTAGACTTCTTGCACTCATTACATAAGTACAAGAGTTTGGATGCATATTTTAGGGTAAAGAGGAAAGGGAAAGGATTTTCAATCCCTTTAACCCTTCCCCCTTAGCTTTCCCCTGACTAATGCAAGAAGTCTAGTTTGTGGTGTAGGGTTTTTGCCGTTTCCCCTGCTTTGCAGTCACCGGAGGGATGCTAAAACATCCATAAGAACAGCCTGAGGTTTCTGACACTAATCAGAAAAAACTTCAAAATCCGGGTGTTGATTTTTAACAGAATTCTTGTAAATTAATAAAAAGTTATCCCGCTTGATTGATTTGTTCACAAGCGGGTTTATTAAATAACATAAAAAATATCGGTGGATTTCATTTTTTCCACCGATGTTGAATTGATTGACTCATCTTAATCTTTTACCAACTACTGATTAATTTTTATTTATTCAGAAAAAACATCTCCCGTGTATGGTTGGACGCCAATATTCGGATAAGCGTCATCATTCGGGCCAAATATCCGTACTGCTGCTTCAGTAATATAGCGAGTTATACTAGCAATGATATTGGAGATAGCCCTCATAATTAGACTCCCTCTTTTTTATTAGTTTTATCAGAATATTTCTACTCTAATCTAGACTTTTTGATTTGCTCATATCTTCAATATATTGACATTGAAGGAAATATTACTTGACAAATATTTTCATAGCTTTAGCAATAAGAATAGTAATACTTTATTGTTTGAACTATGAATGTAAACCAAAATAGTTTGAAAGCAAAAAATCAAAAAACTAAAATATTGTGAATTAATTTGTCTCTTCATCAAAAACAGCGATCGCACCAGTAGGAAAGATAGAGAGACAAGGGAAGGGAGACAAGGGAGACAACTTCTCAGTTATCAGTTAACAGTTAACAGTTACCAGTTTAATTTGATCAGTGATCAGTGATCACTGCCCAACCACTAATCACTAACCACTGCTATACAATCAATCTCTACCAACACATCCTTAGGTAAACGCGATACCTGTACACATGCTCTTGCTGGCGCTGTCGCTTCGTCAAAATATTTTGCATACACTCCATTCACCGCTGCAAAATCATTCATATCAGCTAAAAACACAGTCGTTCTCACCACATCAGCAAAACTAGCTCCTCCAGCTACCAAAATCGCCTCTAAATTTGCCATTACCTGCTCAGTTTGCTTTTTGACATCTCCCTCACCGACAATTGCACCAGTCTTTGGATCAAGTGCAATCTGTCCCGCTACAAACATCATTTTCCCAGCAGCAGCGATCGCCTGATTATAAGGGCCTACTGGTGCTGGTGCGTTCTCAGTACGGATAATCTCTTTACTCATGGTTTTTGTGTCATTTGTCATTTGTTATTGGTCATTGGTCATTGGTCATGAATCAGTTAACAGTTAACTGATAATTTGTCTCCCGTGTCTCCCTTGTCCCTAATCTCTGATTCCTGATCCCCGATCTCCAATCCCCGATCCCCGTTGCCCCTTATCCCCAGAGGGGGCCCCACCTGCCCCTTATCCCCAAAGGGGACCCCTACCTTCCCCGATCCCCAATCCCTACCTCGGACGTATTCCATAATGTCGATATCGCCAATAATCTCGCAAAATTGTATCGTGATCGAAACACAAATTATCAGGTACACGCCAAGACTCAAAAAATTCTATTCCTTTGGCATCATCTCCCGCCTGGGGTTCACCTTTTGCCGTTGCTAAAAATACAATACTGATCGTGTGCTTGCGGCGATCGCGTGCTGGGTCAGAATAAACATGAAATTGTTCAATCAACTCCACCTCTAAACCAGTCTCTTCCAAGGCTTCGCGCCGCGCTGCTGCTTCCACAGTTTCTCCGTAATCGACAAAACCACCAGGTATGGCCCAACCTAACGGTGGATTATGTCTCTCAATTAACACTATTGGTCGATGAGGTCGGTCAAGCAATTCGATGATGATATCAACAGTCGGGATAGGATTTTGATAACTCATAAAACATCAATTGTGACATCAAATCTGGTTTTCAGATAGCTGAAAGTCAACAACTGTTCCGTGTTAAATTCAGTGCATATCTTTGCTCTTTTATAGTTCAGGGTATTTATGCCTTTTCCCAGAACCAGTGGTATTTTACTACATCCAACCAGTTTCCCCGGTCGCTACGGAATTGGGGATTTGGGCTTGGAGGCCTATCAGTTCGTAGATTTTTTGGCTCGCAGTGGCCAGCGTTTGTGGCAGATATTGCCTTTGGGACCCACAGGCTTCGGCAATTCACCCTATATGTGTTTCTCTGCTATGGCAGGTAATCCTCTGTTGATTAGCCTGGATGTACTCAAAGACCAAGGCTTTTTGAGTGAAGATGACCTGCGTGATGTACCAGACTTCCCATTAGATCATATAGATTTTGAGCAAGTGATTGCTTGGAAAATACCTCTATTGCGGAAAGCTTGTGAAAATTTTAAGCAAAGAGTTAGTAAAATCCAGCACAAAGAGTTTGAGGGTTTTTGCCGAGGGAAGGTCAATTGGCTGGAAGATTATGCACTGTTTATGGCATTGATAGACACTCAGGAAGCTACAACTTGGACTGACTGGCCTGAAGAACTGCGTCACCGCAAACCAGAAGTATTGGAATACTGGCGTCTGCAATTGACAGACCAGATATTTTTTCACCAATTCCTACAGTTCGAGTTTTTTCGCCAGTGGTCTGAGCTTAAACTCTACGCTAACCAACAAAATATTCAGATTATCGGCGATATTCCTATCTACGTTGCCCATAATAGCGCTGATGTGTGGGCGCATCCAGAGAATTTTATGCTCGACCCCGAAACAGGAAAAGCAACTGAAGTCGCAGGGGTACCACCAGATTATTTCTCAGTCACGGGTCAACTTTGGGGGAATCCAATTTACAACTGGAAATACCTAGAATCAACTCGTTTTCATTGGTGGGTCTGGCGTGTACGTGAAATCCTCGCTCACGCTGATATGATCCGTATTGACCACTTCCGAGGTTTAGAGTCTTATTGGTCGGTTCCAGCAGGAGAACCAACAGCAGTAAATGGAAAATGGGTAAAGGCTCCAGGTTATGCTCTATTTGAGACAATTCGTGAAGAGTTAGGTAGTCTACCAATTATTGCGGAAGACTTAGGCTACATCGATCAGCCAGTGTTAGACCTCAGAGACCATTTCGGATTTCCAGGGATGAAGATTCTGCACTTTGCCTTTGGTAGCGATGGTCATAATGCCTACTTGCCGTACAATGTGCTTCCCAACAGCGTGATCTACACCGGAACTCACGACAACAACACAACGATTGGCTGGTATAACCATGATGCTTCAAATTATGAACGCGATCGCGTCCAAAAATACCTTGGTTGTAATAGTCCCTATGGAATTGCTTGGGACCTGATCCGATTAGCGATGAGTTCTGTTGCTCATCAGGCGATTATTCCTCTCCAAGATGTCTTCAATTTAGGGGCTGATGCTCGTATGAACACCCCTAGCAAAGCTGAGGGAAATTGGGGTTGGCGCTATCGAAACGAAGCCTTGACGGACGATTACAGTAATCGTCTCAAGGAGATGGCTATAATTTATGGGCGTTACTAGTGGTCTATCGCCTTAATTATGAGGGGTTATAGATCCCTGAATTCTTTAAGGATGCAGCTGGCGAATGGTGGGTCTAATCCCTCGTTCACCCACAAATTGACTTGTAGAGACGTAGCATTGCTACGTCTCTACATCTGGTGGAATGACGAAAAATCATTGATGAGGGGTGTCACCCCTAAAGTCCCCTTTAATATGCGAACCATTGCGGAAATTAACGAAAAAATCAGCCGTCAACGTGCGGTGGTTTTGACTGTTGAAGAATTAAAAACTAGAGTAGAGGAAGTTGGTGTTACAAAAGTTGCCAAGGAAGTTGATGTCGTCACCACTGGCACTTTTGAACCAATGGAATCTAGTGGTGCAATTATTAACTTGGGACACACTGATCCACCAATCAAAATTCGTCGCTGTTGGTTGGATGGTGTGCCAGTCTATCCCGGTTTTGGTGCTGTAGATTTATACCTGGGTGCAAGTTCTGCTGTAGAGGTAATGGAGGGAGAAGAAGTCCGAGAACGGGGCGGTGGTCATGTGATTGAAGATTTGATTGCTGGTAAGCCAGTACACGTACGCGCTCAAGGACAAGTTACAGATTGCTATCCCAGGGCTACCTTTGAAACAACAATTACTCGTGACACTATTAATCAGTTTTATTTATTTAATCCCAGAAATCTTTATCAAAATTTTATTGTGGGAGTGAACGGAGGCGATCGCCCACTTTTTACTTATTTAGGCCCCTTACAGCCACGTTTGAGTAATGCAGTTTATTCCAACTCTGGCGCTATTTCTCCTCTCCTCAACGACCCCGATCTCCAACTAGTCGGTATTGGTACACAAATTTTCTTGGGTGGGGGTATTGGCTATGTAGCATGGGAAGGGACACAGCATTTCCCTTTACAAAAACGTTTGCCCAATCGTACACCCATTGGCCCGGCTGCTACTCTGGCTTTAATTGGTGACGCCAAACAAATGGATGCTCGTTGGGTACGGGGTTGTTATTTTAAAAATTATGGTCCTTCTTTAATGTTGGGTGTAGGTGTACCACTTCCGGTATTAAACGAAGAAGTAGTAGCCAGATGTGCAGTGACTGATAAAGACTTAGTAGCACCCATCGTAGACTTTTCCATTCCCCGACGGGTGCGTCCCACATTTGGCTTGGTCAGTTACGCTCAACTCAAGTCTGGACGCATCATCATTGAAGGTAAAACAGTACGAGTTGCACCCGTTGTGAGCATTTTCCTCTCTCGACAAGTTGCCCAAGAGTTAAAACAATGGATTCAAGCAGGTACTTTTACCCTCACTGAACCAGTCGCCCAAATCCCGATGGAACGCTCCTTTCTCCCCCAAGATCGGTGGACGGAGTTTTAGTCGGAAGACACGGGGGACAACTTCTCAGTTATCAGTTATCAGTTATCAGTGATCAAATTAAACTGGTAACTGTTAACTGTTAACTGTTAACTGATTCATGCCCAATCCTCAATTCCCCATTCCCCATGCCCTATTCCTGTGGTGGCTTCGGTCGCTTCACCGGCTTGGGAACAGAACTTTTGGGTATAGGTCGTGATGGCGGTGATGATGATGAATCACCCACTTTTTTAGTTGGACGTGGTGGTCCTTCTCCACTTCTTCTGGGGGGATATGGTTTTCTACCACCAGGGCCTGGACGATGACCACCTCCACCTCCACCTCCACCTCCACGTTTAAATGGTGGTCTACTGCTGCGTTTTCTCGGCAGTTCAGCAATGATTGTCGCCTTTTCTACGACCAAATATTCACCTTCTCGCTGGACTTGCAAGTCCCAAAACTTTCCTACTGCTTTGGTTTCTAGCTTGCCCTTGAGTTTCAATTTGAAATACTTAGGTTTATCATTTGGCTTGCGGGCAGATTGCTTAATTTTGATTACCAAGTTATCTGTATCATATGACTGGTAAACTATTTCGCCACGAACAGAGAAGCTACCATCTGTAATTTGTAATGATGTTGGTTCTATTGAGGTGTGTTGGTCTTTTTCCTCTAAATTCTCGGATAAATCAGGATTTGCTGTTTCCTCCTCTGGTGAGGTGATATCTTGCTGCTGTTCGGTTATGGAACTTTTAGCCAGTTTTTCTGGCTCCCATACCCCCACAATTTGAAGATGCAAATTGTCGTTTTCTTGGCGTGTCCGTGGATAAACAACCCATAGATGCTCTTGCTCTAAGTCGAGATGGTTTTTGACTAAACTCATGATTCGACCAAGTAGCACAGCCTCTAATTTAGTGCCATCTGGGGTCAACATTACACCTTGGGTAAATTGTTCGCTACTAGCAAAGTAACGACCCCGGACTAGACCAATCGCTCGATACTGCATCGATTCGCTGGGAGGTGGAATCGGTTGCTGTCGATTCACTAAGTTCCTATCATTACTAGTTTCGCTTGACGTCACAGACGAAGCCTCACTTTGCGACGCTCCGGCTAGTGCTATTACATCAGTAGTTTCTTCTTGGATCGGTTTAGCTTCATCAGAAGCTGTTGAATTTGATGATTCAGGGGACGGCATCAGGTCGGAATTCATAGCAACTCCTTGCGGCGGAGACACATCCCATTGTGGGATTTTATTGACGCAACAGGGAAGAGCGTTTGTGCGGCTGCTCAAAGTATATTTACTTTTAAAACAACCACCATCGTTTGCCCTGTTATGATACTGAAAGACGCGATTTTTCGCATACACACTAAATGTGTAATTTAGCGTCTTTCCACTAGTTTCGGAAGCATAGCATAGCTACTATTTAAGCGTCTCCTCTTAAAGTCATCTCTTTCTTAAGCATCAAAAATGGCTATTTGTTATAAAGTTCACAGTTAGTTAGCGGTATTCCGCAAACTTTTTCAATTTTTTAATTTTCTCAATTTTGTGTAAACGGTAAACAATAGTGTTGTTAGACTTAAGGACGGTTTTGTGTCTCAGCCGCGTAATCGATGGTTAGTTAAAGTAGTGTTAGTGCTGGCAGTGATAGCTTTTGTTGGGGTGTCTATGGTTCCCATCATAGCCGCATTTAATGATACGCAACAATCCAGCCCAAATTCCGCTAGCGGCAGAGGAAATTCGTCTTCCTCGGATCTAAAGTCAAAATTGGAAGATGCAGCAAGAGGTTATGAACAAGTTTTGCAGCGAGAACCCGAAAATCAAACAGCCCTGCGAGGTTTGTTAGAAACTCGTTTGCAATTGCTAAGTTTGGGTGTAGGTAATATTCAAGCAGTTATTGAACCTCTAGAAAAATTAACCAAGCTCAATCCAGAACAGACTAAATACGGCGTACTTTTGGCGCAAGCCAAGCAACAAATCGGTGACAAGGAAGGTGCAGCCGAGGCTTATCGTTCTGTTTTGGAAACTAAACCAGGCGATATTAATGCTTTACAAGGAATGGTAGGTTTATTGCTCAACCAAAAGCGCCCGGAAGCAGCTATTGGGCTATTACAAGATACTCTTGCTAAATCCGCTCAAGCAAATAAGATTGAACCTGGTAGCGTGGATACTGTCGCTGTGCAAGTGATGCTGGGTAATGTTCATGCTACCCAAAAACGCTATCCGCAAGCCCTATCTGTATACGATCAAGCAATTAATAATGCTCCTAATGATTTTCGTCCTGTTTTGGCAAAAGCAATGGTTATCAAAGAGCAGGGAAAAACTGATGAAGCAAAACCTTTGTTTGATAAGGCTGCATCTTTAGCACCAGCTCAGTATAAAGACGAAATTAATAAAAGAAGTTCTGAGGCTGCGACTCCCACTCCTGCTGCAACGCCTATACCGTAGGGATAGGGGATAGGGGATAGGGGAAAAAGACAGGGAGGACAGGGAGGACAAGGGGGACTTATCAGTTATCAGTTATCAGTTATCAGTTATCAAAATTAGACTGTTAACTGATTCATGACCAATGCCCAATGCCCGATCCCCTTTCCCCAATCCCCGATTTATGCTCCTTCCACAGCTGCGACGATACCAAATAAAATAAACAAAAACCCGCCAACGATGGTGAGTGTTTTTTCAGAAATTCTTCCGGCTAACATTCTGCCACCAATTACAGCGATCGCAGCACAAATGGCATGTCCTAAAATTGCACCTGTTGTCACCCCAACAGGATTATTCCCTGCTGCTAGAGCAATGGTGGCAAATTGTGTGCGATCGCCCCACTCTGCCATAAATGTTAATGCAAAAGCTTCTAATACAATTGCCCAAATTGTTTTTTGCTTTTTCAGTTGCTTTTCTGCCTGAGCAACTGCGGTTTTTGCTTCTTCTACAACTTCCGTATCGCAGGTAGCATCAGGCATTTTACTACCTTGGTACAACAGCTTTAAACCAAAGGCAACAAATAAAACAATCTCGCCGTAATAGATGTAAGCTTTTGGCAGCAAGGACACTGCTTGTCCTACCACGACAGACAGTATTGTCATCGCCGCTAAAGCTGCTGTCACACCTGCAAATACAAGTCGCCGCGAGTGCTGCATTGACAAAATCACGGCGATAAAAAAGGTTTTATCACCCAATTCCGAAACTGTAATTAGTAATAAACCTGCGGTGAAAGCTGTTAACACTCTCTCAAGCTCCAGACGATTTGTTTACTCGTGTGTGAAGCTCAATGAGACTAGCGAGACCTCACCGAGCTTCACACTTTACTTTTTGTGTGAACTCAGTGAAGGTCTCGCTTTCAACTAGCTTATTGCTTGATGACATCTAAACCAGGCTCATCGCCAGTATGTTGATTTAGATGGGCTGGCTGAATCTTTTGCCAGCAGCTACTCCCCTTCTTTATTTATAGGTAATTATACATCTATCTCAAGTTGCAGTAAAGGAATTTTTTTCGGGAGAAGACGCGGGGAATGGGGCATTGGGCATGAATCAGTTAACAGTTAACAGTTACCAGTTTAATTTGATAACTGATCACTGATCACTGATAACTTGTCCTTCTTCCCGTTCTCTTCTAGCATTAAGCTCACAAAACTGGTAGTCTGAATTGGTTACTTTTGAGTCAAAGTCACTATATATATTCTTAAGTTATTTATGTCTATTACGATCGCTCTCAATTCTGACTCCATTCACAATTTAGATATATCTCCTGTAACAACAGTAATTGAGCAATTGCTGCAAGAAGGAGCGATTGCATCCCATGAACAGCAATTACACTTTGATATTAATTATTCCCAACAAGAGGATGACCCACGAGAACTTCCTGAAATTCCAGAAGTGCGGCTGTGGTTTGTTCGCCTTGATGCTCGTTATCCTTGGTTACCATTTTTACTTGACTGGAAAACGGGGGAATTCGCTCGCTATACAGCTATGTTAGTACCGCATCAATTCAGTTCCAAAGAAGGAATTCAGTACAATCCAGAAGCATTGGAAATCTTTTTAATGCATAAAATCTTCATTTTAAGTGACTGGTTCAAACAAAACAATATACCTAGCCAATCACGTCTGCAATCGATGGCTCAAATGCTAGGTTATGAATTAGAGGATGCTTTTTTTGCAATGTTTGAATAGCTATTAAAAGGGAACAGGGAACAAAGAAACAATTTGTATAATTAATTTTGTTTAGGTACTTATACCTTACACTTCCAAGGGTAGCCGTTATGTTTCAGTGTCCCGACCAGCTTAGGTCATTTGACATATTAAATCTAAAGCAGCACTAAAAGCGTATTCTACAGCTTTAGATTTGCTGGGTAAAGCTGCTTGCCATAGTCGATAATCGTTATATTCTATTATTAAATTTGCAATTTCACTAATCCTAATATTTTTCAAAACATCATATTGATGTAATTCAAAATCTTTGATGGTTCCATCTTTGTCTAAAACTTCTCGCCCCAGTTGAATAAAATGATTGATCACAGTTTTCATATATTTTTTACCATCATCTTTGGCAAATAAAGATGAAGAATTAAATGCCTTAAATTCCTCTAAAAGTAAATTAGCTATTGCTCTACCTGTAAGATTATCCCAATCAGCAGGTAGATGAATATCTAAATATTCATTTTCGTAAAGTTTATATTTAAGATACTCATGAATACCTGTAGCATTTTGAACTATTTTCTGACCAGCTAATAATTTATATAAATAATTGATACTTGTATCAATAAATTTATCTGGGAATACCTTTTCTTCTGTCTCTCCACATTCATACACAAGATAAGTCCAAATACCTGATTTTATTCCATCGCTATTCACTGGTTGGTAAAAAGTAATTGTTCCATCTTCATCACACTCGAAATAGGCGCTTTCTGTATTCATCACTTTACTCTCATACCTACTGTTACAGAAGCAGACCATTTTTCTAAAAACGCCCGTGATATGATGGGGCTGGCTTTCTACTTGAATGTAACGTTTGCCATTGCTAGTAAAGCCATGTAAATGAATCGCCATTTGTTTTCCCTTTGAAAATTTCATGACATTCTTGGTGGATGTCTTTGCTAATTCGCAACATTTTAAAGTAAAGGAACACATATAATGGCGTGTTAGATCCACCCAAAAGCTAATCACACCAGGTAATTTTTACAACTATCAATCGTTAAATAGATGTAATTTTCTGTCTTGCTGAACTCAATTCATAGAAACTAATATTTATTTGAAGGTCAACCTTAATTTCATTAAGATACATTATAAAGTATGTAATTTCATCAGGCTGTTTACTAAATATTCTTCGGTCAGCAAATATCTAGTTAATAACAGCAATATTCTCAAAGTTTTTATCCACTAAGTAACAACAAAACTTTTTGATTCAGTGATTAATTTCATTCCATACTGCTATCTAATATTGAGTACGTAATTTTTTTGACACACAAAAACATGTAGTAAACGTTGTTACTAACTATCCAAATAGGGAGTTATTTAGGAACCCGTATATTCAATATTTATAGACTGTGGTAGATGAGATACACATTTATAAATGTATCTACATAAATATTTCCCTATAATTCATTCAACATATCAGGTTCTAGAAAAAAAAACAGTTGTTTAGGTAACTCTTATACCGTAACTATTTTAAAAATATAAGTAATTTATTATACAACATAAATAACAGTTATACCAATTTCATATGAAGCTGCACATTATTTTGACCGTGCCAATTTTAGATTTTGGATTTTAGATTATTTTTTCGGTTCAAGTCCCGCCTCTTGTGGGCGGAACAAATCTAAAATCATAAAGAATATGGAACCCCCTTCCGCTTGTAGGAGAAAATCAACAGGCGGAAAGGGGGTTCAAATTACTACAGCAATTCAAGGTAATGGGATTGAAGTGCTAGCCACCCCAGATTTTTTCCAAAATGACTTTGGGCGAAATATCTGCTATTTTGCCTGTAGGGGATTTGATTGCAATAAATTTATCGCTTTTCGGCAACAATTTAACTGGATCTGTAGAACCAAACAAGGCAATAGTATAGGTCTGTACAGCAACGGCAAGCTGTACGATCGCACTATCGGTACACAGTAATAAATTTGCTCCTGTAATCATTGCCGCTAACTTGCCTATATTATCTGGGAAAGTAATTTTGATATCAGGTACAGACTGTTTGAGTCTAGCCACAAACTCTTGTTGACCGGTTTCTTGAACTACCACTACGGGTATATCTGGTTGCTTTTGTTGGCAATCTTGAATGATCTGCAACCAATTTTCGGCATGGTATGTTCTATCTTGACTTTTATTTGGTGGTAACTCATTTACACCATTGTGAATCAAAATATAACCAGTTTCTTTAACTCCCAACCTTAATTGCTCTTTGTCTGCCCAATCAATATCTGATTTAGGTACATTCACAGCTAATTCTGGGCAAGAGGACTTAATACCCAATTCTTGCAGCAAAGTGTGATACGCATAAGCAGCGTATTGTTCTTGCTTAAGAGGTAGGGTGTTAGTCAGAAAAGCTGCTCCCTTGCCTTTGTAGCCAATACGTATGGGGATTCCAGTCAACCACAGTAAAAGACCCATTAACCAGCTTTGCGTCAGGGTAATAGCGGCATCGTATTCGCGATCGCGAAGTATGCCTACTAAGTTAGCCCAATCAGCCAAGCTGTTGCGGTCTTTATAATCAAATATCAGTACATCGTTAACTGACTTACTCATCCGGTAAGCAGCCTTTGACCGGGGTTCCACAACGACATCTATATGAGCGTCAGGATGATTACGCTTCAGGTCGTCTAGTGTCGGAAAGAATAGAATTTGGTCGCTTATTCCACCAGGGACAAGGGCTACTATTCGCATAATATTAATTTACGCCTACTCGCTCCTTATTTTAGGGGAAGATAGGGACTAGAAAAGTCAAAACTCAAAAGTCAAAAGTTAAAAAAACCTGTGCATTTATTAATTCCTGCTGCCGGTAGTGGACGAAGGATGGGGAGTAATCGCAATAAACTCCTCTTGCAAGTGCGATCGCGACCAATTATTGCTTGGACGCTCTTAGCTGCACAAGCATCAGATGAGATTAGTTGGATAGGAATTATTTCTCAACCTATTGACTGGCAAGACTTTAAGAAAATTATCGCTGATTTGCAGCTAACTAAACCAGTGGAGTTAATTCAGGGTGGTTCCACCCGTCAAGAATCTGTTTACAATGGGTTGCAATCATTACCAGCCAATGCTAAACAAGTGTTGATTCATGATGGAGCAAGATGTCTAGCTACACCAGATTTACTCAACAGATGTGCCGAAGCAATTCGGCAATGTCCTGGTTTAATAGCAGCGGTGCCAGTCAAAGACACCATCAAAGTCGTAGATGAAAATGGCATAATTCAGAGTACACCAGAGCGAAGCCAACTCTGGGCTGCACAGACTCCCCAAGGCTTTGGTGTGAAGCTGCTAAAACAGTGTCACGCTGAAGGTGTCGCTCAGGGTTGGGAAGTGACTGACGATGCTGCTTTGTTTGAAAAATCTGGTTATCAAGTGCAAATTGTTCAAGGAGAGGAAACAAACTTAAAGGTAACTACCCCACAAGATTTAGCGATCGCAGAATTTATCTTCAAAACCAGATTTGGTGAGGAGTAGGGATTGGGGATTGGGGATTGACCAACAACCAATCACTAACCACTGACTACCACAACTTGACTTTTAGTTTTAATTGTGATATTAGAATCGTTACACTATTGAAAGTCAGGTGCGACAACGGAGGAAACTCCTAAAAGCACACTGGCTTCTCTTGACTAGTGATTATTGATAAATGAATGCAGCGACAAAAATAGAAGCAATTCTTTATTTGAAGAGTAAACCCTTATCAATCAGCGAGATTGCTGATTATGCCGCGTGCGATCGCGCGACTGCTGAAGAAGGTATTATTGAGCTGATTGACGATTATGCTCGTCGTGATAGCGCCCTAGAAGTCGTAGAAACCCCAAATGGTTACTGCTTGCAACTGCGGTCTGGTTTTCAAGATTTAGTCCAAACTCTGATACCAGTAGAATTGGGGGTGGGTGCATTGCGGACTTTAGCTGCGATCGCCTTGAATAGTCCCATGCTACAAACTGACTTAATTAACCTGCGTGGTTCCGGAGCATATCAACACGTCCAAGAATTAGTGGAACTTGGTTTTGTCAAGAAACGCCGAGATAATGACTCTCGCTCCTATTCGCTTCAGGTAACACCCAAATTTCATCAATATTTCCAGATCGAGCAACTTCCTTCACCATTTTCTACTCCACAACAGCAGCGACAATTGGAACTGAAACTAGAATCAGCCTCGGAAATAGAGTAGATCGGCGATCAGGGATTGGGGATCAGGAATCGGGGTCGGGGACAAGGGAAGGGGGATAAGGAAGACCAGGAGGACAAGGGAGAATTATTTAACAAGTCTCTTCCCAATCCCCAATCCCCAATCCCCAATCCCTTACCTAAGATGAATGCTACTCCTAGCTGAGGAAATATGTCTTAAGCCCATAGTATGGTTTAGAGTAGAATTAGCAACTCCGCTAAACTTAAATTGCCAATGGTGTTTGATCCTGACTTTTTGAATGATAATTTTGAACAACACCCTCGTCAGCATCTGAGTGACGCTTTTGAGGAACCCTCTAATCAGTTGCTCAAATACTTACAGCATCAGTCCCCAGAAGTTTTGGCTAACGTCGCTCAGTCCGTCAGCCCTGAAATCAAGCAAATTATTTCCCAAAATGTCCAAGGGCTAGTTGGGATGTTGCCTGCTGAAAACTTCAATGTTCAGATTACAACAGACCGGGATAATCTGGCTGGTCTTCTAGCATCAGCAATGATGACGGGCTATTTCCTGCGCCAGATGGAACAACGAATGCACTTAGATCATTTGGCTAATAATCCTTAGTCAAGAGTCAATTGTCAATGGTCAATTGTCAATGTTCAGTAGTTTAATACTCTTGACCAATACTGCCGATCAGGGTAAAGTCCCTCAGATTTATGATGCTGTGGGGTAAATCCAAAATCCAATATCCAAAATCCAATATCCAAAATTGCTTGACTGTGGACTTTGGACTCTGGACTATTTGTGGGGATAAGCTCCTGACTGAACCTGAAAAGTTTGAATTTTACCGTCACGGTTGACTTCAATTTGCAAAGTGTCTCCAACACTGCTAGACTCTACCATTTTCTGTACTTGAGCAGCAGTTTTAACTGGTTTGCCGTTAAACTTTTGGATGACATCTCCGGGACGCAGTCCTATTCGCTGTGCAGGTGATTTGTCGAGAACTCCCTTGATGGCAACACCAGCATTTTGCTGGATGTTAAGATTATTCTCTTGATTGATTTGCTGTTTTTTGGTGGGAGAAAGGTCTACCATTTCAATCCCCAAGAAGGGATGTTCCACGCGCCCTTTAGCAAAAAGCTCGTCAGCAATGCGAGCAGCAGTTTCTATGGGAATGGCAAAACCAAGTCCCTGAGCATCAGCACGAATTGCAGTATTAACTCCAATTACCTCACCTTGAGAATTTAACAAAGGTCCTCCAGAGTTCCCAGGATTAATGGCGGCGTCGGTTTGGATAAAGCTAACTCGTTTATCTGGTACGCCAACTTGGGAACTTGTACGGTCTGTGGCGCTGATGATACCGATAGTAACAGTGTTATCTAAACCCAAAGGATTGCCGATCGCGATCGCCCACTGTCCAGGAATCAAATTTTGTGAATTGCCCAATTTCACAGACGGTAATTGCTTGGCAGGAATTTTTACTACTGCTACATCCGTCATGGGATCAACTCCCATCACCTTTCCTTCAAATGTTCTGCCATCTTTGAGGGTAACTTGTACTGTATCTGTATTTGCTACTACATGAGCGTTGGTGAGAATTTCTCCATTCGTACTAAGGATAAAACCAGAACCCGTACCACGCTCAATTCTCTCTTGTGGAATTGGTTCTTCATCTTCGCCAAAAAATCGACGCAACAGAGGGTTTTTGAAAGCATCTGAAATAGGATTGGCTACTTTGCGAGTGGCATTAATTCGGACAACAGCTGATCCTGTTTTTTGAACAGCAGTGGCGACAAAATTAACGCTTTCACCTCCAGTTGCTTCGATACTTTTTCCCAAAGAATTAGTCACAACTGTTTCTGATGGCGCACCCATGCTTACATTCTTGAGTTCCTGAAACGTACGCCTCTGTGTCAGGAGATAGGGACTGGCTAGCAACACTGCACTACCGCCGAATACGCCGCCGCCCACAACTAATGAAAAATAAACGGCCAGTTGTTTCTTGGATAACTTCATAATCACCATACTCAAGGACAGCAATGCAGAAGATGCTAATTTCTAAGTGTAGTCAAGCAAAAGACAAGTGGACAGATTAATTTTGTTAATGGTTGGTGGTTAATACCAATCAACTATCAACTATCAACTATAAACTATCAACTAACTGCCAAATAAAATATAAAATTTAGCTAGAATCGCAAGAATACTCCCGCCATACACGAACTGTTGACGTTGAGTATTTCAATCTTGCTCCATTTAACATACATGACTGTTAGCGATCGCCTACTTCTACTTGTTTTCTCTAGCTTAATCTCTGCTTTGGAACTCGTATCCACATACCCAAATTCTGCACTAGCACAGGCTGCTAAATGTCCAACTCCAGCCCTAGAACGCTTTCAGCGTCATAAAGTTGGGCGTGGCGAAACTTTGCAGAGTATCGCCGCGCTCTACAATTTAGCTCCTGATACTATTATCACCATGAATCCCAGTTTCAAAAACGGTAGGGTGACTACGGGTAGTAATATTCTCATCCCTCCCTACAATGGTATTGTAGTGGAAGTAGCTCGTGGTCAAACTTGGCGAGAATTAGCACAAAAATACAAAGTTCGTGCTGATGCTCTTTTTGAGTTGAATGGCTGTAAACCACCATCTCAAATTGCATTTATTCCCACATCCAATCAATCATCCAATCGTGCGAGTTCGTCGCCATCCTCAACTCCTAGTGTAAATACCCCTGCTGTGCAAATCACTGGGTATCCCTTAGCATCGGTGGCTCAGGTAGGATTTCCCTATGGTTGGCAAATCAACCCTAAAAACGGCGAAGTTTTCTTTCATAGTGGGATTGATTTGTTAGCTGCGGTTGGTACTCCCGTAAATGCGATCGCACCAGGGACAGTGGTTTTTGCAGGCGATCGCGGTACTTACGGTAACTTAGTAATTATTAATCACGGTGGTGGATTACAAAGCCGTTACGCCCAGCTAGAGAGTATCAAAGTTAGCCTTGGTCAACAAGTTAAACAGGGAGAGTTACTAGGAACGGTTGGTCAGACTGGACAACCAACCATCAGCCAACCCCATCTACATTTTGAAATCCGTTCTAACTCTTCTCTGGGTTGGGTCGCTCAAGATCCAAAAGAATATATGAAATGAAGTTTATTAATTTCGAGAGTTTGTAGTAAGCAATGCGCGTGCTTAAAAATTCAGGACTTTAGTCCTGACTACAAATCATTAAATCATTGTCTTCCCCAACATTAAAAAACAAATTCACCAGAATTGACGATGTGCATTCCCGCATCAGCAAATCGCTGAAACGCCTCATCTGCTACTTCCGTATAATCCACCATACCCGGAACAACAACAGCAGAAGTACAATCCTCCAACAGATAAACTTTTTTCGCCAAATTGCTATCTACTTGCCTAATTTCTGTTAATAAATCATCAATAGTCCAAGCAACACAATGGCTTTTAGCTTGTCCTGCAATAATTACAGCATCAAATTCTAACAGATGCTGAATTAAGCTTATATTCTTTTGGGCAATAGGATGCTCATCAAAACCTGACAAAACTTCTGCGCGTAAAACAGAATAGTTTTCTGTTAAAGGATTATTACCTTTAATCTCAAATTGAGTTTGACTATGACGTGCAATACAGTGGAAAAAAATTGCTTCTTCCACAGCAGAAACTAAAGCATGGCCAATACCGCCCAACATAGAATGATAAGGCCATACTGTTAATGGATATTTACCTTCTTGAGTTAATTGTTTAACGTAGTGATAGGCGTGTTTCTCTAAATATTCGTAATCAAGTCTTAAACTAAAAGCAACACTTGGGTTAACTTTCCAAATTCCTTGCTCAATATCTGCGGGAATAATATTAGTTGCAGCAGGGATTGGATGTTCACCTGCGTTATTTACCCAAAAAATAGGATGAAAAATTTGCATCGCTGTATGGGTATCTAAAGTTGGGACAATTTTTGTGATTACTCCTAAATTGCGATAGATAAACTCACACAAACGAACATTATCATCTACTGCACCAGTACCAGATTTTCCTCCAACAAATAATTCAAATTCGGGGATGCAAAAAGTGTTTTGAACATCAATTAAAAGTAGGCAAATACGATTTTTATCTTCAGATGCTGCTTTGATGTCGTGTTGTTTTGCCCATGCTTGTGCAGCTGTGGCGGTTTGTTGGTAAGATATGCGCCAGACTGCATCTACTGTTTTGGGGTTGAAGTGTGAGGGAATAGGTAGTTGAGTTCTCGTTGAAGTATTCATAATACGAAATCAGAGAAAATAAAATAAGATTTTAGATTATCTATTAGCGGATTCCTGCTTGTTGGAAAATTTGTTGAGGTGTAATTTGCAATCCTTCAAATAGGGAATCTTCTAAACTATTAGTCCCGCGTTTGGTTTGAGGGAGAACATCAGGATAAAAAATAGTAATAGTTTTAGCTCTAGTGTCAATAATCCAAACTCGTTGAACTTTAGCATTTAGATAATCGGTTGCTTTTTCTGTCATTTCTCCGAAAGTTTGACCAGGTGAGATAATTTCAATCACTAATTCCGGCGCAACAGGACAAGCTTCATCTTGCAACCAATCGGCAGAAAGACGGTTATATGAAATATATGTCAAATCTGCTACAGGAACCCAGTCCTGTTGATTTCGTGTTAGCTTAATTGCCCATTCGATGACAACCCGCCCCTTTCCTTGCGCCCATGCAGACAATAGTATAAATAACGCACCTGTTATAGAACTATGAAAAAATTTTGGTGACATTTCATCGTTTTTGAATTTGGGGATAGCTTCTCCGTCAATTAGTTCGTAGGTGATGTCTCCTTCCGGGAGTGCGAGGAATTCTGCAAGTGTGAATTTGGTTTTGAGTTGAGTCATGGTTAGTTTGAGGGTAGGGATGACTCTATTTTGATGGAGTTTTGTGAGATTGTGCGTGTATTAGTATCTAATATCAACACAGGCGGAGAAAACATATATTTTTAACATTGAGAAAAATGGTTAAGTTCTGCTTTTCTCTTTGATTCTTGACGTCTATCATTTTTTTGCTAATTATTGCCCAAAACAGCACTAACTGTGGCAATCTGGGAAACAGAACATTTTCAAATCTGATATTTTCGCTACGGCAAAATTACTTAAGAACTTATGCAAACTCTGCCCACACCCGTTACTTCAAATAATTTACCCAGTCAACCTACTTTTGACACAACAATTAAACGGCGGAAAACCCGTCCTGTGAAAGTAGGAAATGTCACCATTGGGGGAGGTCATCCTGTGGTGGTGCAATCTATGATCAATGAGGATACTCTTGATATTGATGGCTCCGTTGCTGCAATTCGACGTTTGCATGAGATAGGCTGCGAAATTGTTCGCGTCACAGTACCAAGTATGGCTCATGCTAAAGCCTTGGCAGAAATTAAACAAAAATTAATTAAATCCTATCAAGATGTGCCAATCGTCGCTGACGTGCATCATAATGGACTGAAAATTGCCCTAGAAGTTGCTAAACATATAGAGAAAGTGCGGATAAATCCGGGATTGTATGTGTTTGAAAAACCAAACCCAAACAGAACCGAATACAGCAAAGTCGAATTTGACGAAATTGGGGAGAAAATCCGCGAAACTCTAGAACCATTAGTAATTTCTTTGCGCGATCAAGGTAAAGCCATGCGAATTGGGGTGAATCATGGTTCTCTTGCTGAAAGGATGCTGTTTACTTATGGTGATACACCGGAAGGAATGGTGCAATCTGCGATCGAATTTATCCGTATTTGTGAATCTTTAGACTTCCGCAACCTAGTAATTTCCATGAAAGCCTCACGAGTTCCTGTGATGATTGCTGCTTATCGTCTCATGGTACAGCGAATGGATGAATTGGCCATGGATTACCCCTTGCATTTAGGTGTGACGGAAGCTGGAGACGGTGAATACGGAAGAATTAAATCCACTGCTGGTATTGCTACCTTGTTAGCTGATGGCATTGGCGATACAATTCGAGCGTCACTGACTGAATCTCCAGAAAAAGAGATTCCAGTCTGCTACAGTATTCTGCAAGCTTTGGGATTGCGGAAGACAATGGTAGAGTATGTGGCTTGTCCTTCCTGTGGACGTACTTTATTTAATCTCGAAGAAGTACTGCACAAAGTCCGCGAAGCTACCAACCACCTCACCGGGCTTGACATTGCAGTCATGGGTTGCATTGTGAATGGCCCTGGAGAAATGGCAGATGCTGACTATGGTTATGTCGGTAAAACTCCAGGTTACATTTCTCTGTATCGCGGTAGAGAAGAAATTAAGAAAGTCCCAGAAGAACAAGGTGTAGAGGAGTTAATTAATTTGATTAAAGCAGATGGACGCTGGATAGAACCGTGAAGAAATTAGGGAAAGGGGAACGGGGATGGGGACAGGGGAGACAAGGGGGACAACTTATCAGTTATCAGTTAACAGTTAACAGTTACCAGTTTAATTTGATCACTGATAACTGATAACTGATAACTGATAACTGATTCATACCTAATCCCCAATCCCCAATCCCCAATCCCTAATCCCCAATCCCTAATAACTTTGTCGAAATAACAAGATATGTTCATTCTGTACAGTATTTGCCTGTGTTAGATTGAGCATACTGAGCATATAAAATTTTGTCCCTAGCCACGCAACTGTCATTATGGTAATTACAAGAAATGGACTTGTTTTGGGTGCTACGGCGGTGACGCTATCCACAATCGCTGTTACTAGCCTTGGTATTCACTCACAAGGACAAGCTCTTTTTAAAGAAAGTCCAAAGGAATTAATAGATGAAGTTTGGCAAGTTATTAATAAACAATATGTAGACGGTACTTTTAATAAGGTAGATTGGAAAGCTGTTCGTAGCGAATACCTGAATAAGTCCTACAAAAACAACGAGGAAGCTTATAAGTCCATCCGGGAAATGCTGAAGAAACTGGACGATCCATATACCCGGTTTATGGACCCAGAGGAATTCAAAAATATGCAAGTTGATACCTCTGGCGAATTAACGGGTATTGGTATCCAAATCGGTCTGGATGAAAAAACTAAAAAGCTAACTGTAATTTCTCCTATTGAGGATACACCTGCATTTAAAGCTGGTGTCCTCGCTAAAGATACCATTATCTACATCAATGGTAAAAGTACTGAGGGGATGGATACTAATGAAGCAGTAGCCCTGATCCGAGGTGAACCTGGGAGCAAAGTTAGCTTAACTATCCTGCGTGGGGGTCAAAGAAAAGAATTTACAATTACACGGGCGCGGATTGAGATTCATCCAGTTGAATTTTCTCAAAAGCAAACACCAGTAGGTAATGTTGGCTACATTCGCTTGAAGCAATTCAGTTCAAATGCTGCCAAAGAAATGCGGGATGCGATCAAAAATTTAGAAAGTAAGCAAGTCTCTGGATACGTATTGGATCTACGTAATAACCCAGGCGGTCTTCTCTACTCAAGTGTGGATATTGCGCGGATGTGGATGGATAGAGGCACGATTGTTTCTACTATTGACCGTCAGGGTGAGGTAGAACGAGAAATTGCCAATGGACGTGCTTTGACGAATAAACCTTTGGTGGTATTGGTAGATAAAGGTAGTGCTAGTGCTAGTGAAATTCTTTCAGGAGCATTGCAGGACAACAAGCGTGCAGTCGTAGTGGGCAGTCAAACTTTTGGTAAGGGTCTAGTACAATCTGTGCGTCCCTTAGATGATGGTTCAGGATTAGCAGTAACAATCGCCAAATATCATACCCCTCTTGGTAGAGATATCAACAAACATGGGATTGACCCCAACATAGTAGTAAACTTAAGCGATAAACAGCGGCAAGACCTGTGGCTCAAAGAACGAGAAAAAGTCGCTACTTTAGCAGATCCACAATTCGCTAAAGCTGTGGAAGTGTTAGGCAAAGAAATTGCAGCTAAAGGGACAAATGCACAAAGAAATTAAATTTTGCCTCTAGACTGGTTGGCATTTACCTGCTCTAATCAGTCCAACACGACGAGCGATCGCTTCCCCTTGGGATTCAAAGGGACCCCACTTCTCTATAATCTCTGGATTGTCATCCCCAGCAATTTCATCGCTGGGGATGATTTCGCAATTTCCAGCAGGACGCTTGACAATATATGATTTTTGTGATATCATTTCCATGATTTTGACAACATATTTGCTTGACAAAGACATTCATATTTTAAATTTTAATGTTGGCATTGCCCATGAAGTTAACTTTGCGGGTGGTCATTTCTCTGTGTTAAGCCCATATTTTTTAATCTGATTTGTCGCGAAAAATATGATCTAAGTGCTTAACGCACTGCTACATAGCATAGTGGTATCCCCTATTTGGTTTCTTGTTGAAGTAAAATTGGTACCGTGCCTTTTTCAGAACCAATCACAATAATTTTTGAGTTGGGAGATTGTGCTAATTTTTCAGTAGCTTCTATGGCTCGCAGTTGCAACACAGAATTGCTCAGTCCATCAGCAATAATTTTTTGAGAATCAGCTATACCCTTAGCTTCAATGCGTTTGCGTTCTGCTTCTTGACGTTCTTTTTCTAGAATAAATTTCATTTGCTGATTTTCTTGTTCGGCTTTGAGTTTTTCTTGAATTGCTGCTTGCAAGCTGTCAGGCATTTTGACATTTCTTAACAAAGCTTCTTCGACAATAAAACCCAAGGGAAGTAACTGTTGAGTGAGTTGTTGATCGAGTTGCTGGACTATTTCTTGACGCTTGGTAGAATAAATAGCTGCTGCTGGGTAGTTAGCTGTGATAGCGCGAATTGTTGAGCGAAATCTAGAATTTACTAATTGTGCCTCGTCAATGCCAATATTTTTATATACTGTTGCTGCTTTTTGTGGATCGAGTTTGTATTGCAAACTTACATCAAGATTTAAACTCAATCCTTCTTGAGATGTGGTGTCTACGTTTTCCTTGACATCTTTTAAACGTGTAGAAAAATTGATTACCCTAACAAAAGGATTCATCAAGTGGACACCTGGATTAAAGGTATCATCAGAAACTTGACCAAATAAGTTGGCGACTCCAACGTTACCTGGTGGTACGATCACTAAAAGTCTGGAAATAGAAGCAAGTAGAGCGATCGCACCAATTAAGATACTAACTGTGCGAATTACCCAGCGCGATCGCTCATTAGATATTTTGCCAGAGCTTAAATAGATAAAAATTGCAATCAGGCTTGTTAAGAGGGAGAATATAAAGCCCATAAGTATTACCTGTATAGTTAAGATGCAATCAATACTTAACCACTACAGTATATGGACTAATTGCAAGCAACGTCATCAAGAAGCTTTTGCTAGCTAAACAGTTTGCTCAACGGCGGTTGTTTGGTCGAGTTGCAGAGGTATCTTTAAAAAAAGCAGTAGCTATGCTAATAAATGCGTAGTTGTGTGTCTAAATCTTAAATAAAGAATTAATGGTGTGAGGCATTTCTAGTATGATTAAGTATCGCAAACGTCGCCAATTCAAAATAAAATCTTTGGGTTTATTTTTAGTAGTCATAACTTGGAGTTTGGCTATGGGTTGGCTTATTTCCTTTGCAACTAATGCTCAAAGCGCAACTCCTACCTCTGAAATCGGGACTGTAGATGTAGTCCCTGCTCAGTACCAACTCGGTCAAGAACTTTACTTAGAAAACTGCTCTAGTTGTCATCTAGCCTTACCGCCACAAGTTTTACCTACCCAAACTTGGAAAAATATTCTGCAAGATTCACAACATTACGGCGCTCAAGTTCAGCCTCTTGTCGATCCACCGCGAATTTTGGTTTGGAGATATCTTTCCACTTTTTCCCGTTCTATCCGAGAAGACGAACAAATACCCTATCGTGTCAACAACTCTCGTTTTTTCAAAGCTTTGCATCCCCAAGTGCAACTTCCACGTCCTGTGGAAATAAATAGCTGTGTCTCTTGTCATCCGAGTGCCAATGAGTATAATTTCCGCCGTCTGACACCAGAGTGGGAAAACACACAATAATGGGTATTAGGCATGGGCGATCGCTACTTGAGCATGGTCGGGCTTCACTGCTTCATCTGGAAGCGAAATGATACTATTAATAAAGTTTCAAATATAAACTCCTAATTTAAAGCCATCATTTAGTAACTAGATTGGTTTGTCTTGTTGCTGTTTTTGTTGGAAAATCGATTGCCAACCCATTTATAGAGTATAAAAACTCATTTGGGTCAAATGCTTATAATCATATCCAAACCTAAAATTCCCGTCCCCGTTGATTTTGTTAAATAATCTGCCATGCTAAAAACTTTGTTGGGCGACCCCAACGCTCGTAAGCTTAAAAAATATCAACCTTACATTACTGAAATTAACCTGTTAGAGGAAGAGATCAAAGCCCTTTCTGATGATGAACTCAAGGGTAAAACACTAGAGTTTAAACAGCGTCTGGCTAAAGGCGAAACTCTCGATGACATTTTAAGCGAAGCTTTTGCTGTAGTCAGGGAAGCCGGACGACGAGTCTTGGGGTTGCGGCATTTTGATGTTCAGTTGTTGGGTGGTGTAATTCTGCACACAGGGCAAATTGCCGAAATGAAAACTGGTGAAGGTAAAACCCTGGTTGCTACTTTACCGAGTTATTTAAATGCCCTAACAGGTAAGGGTGTACACGTAGTTACTGTTAACGATTACCTGGCTCGTCGGGACGCGGAATGGATGGGACAGGTGCATCGCTTCATGGGTTTGAGTGTCGGTTTGATTCAAGCCAGCATGACGCCCCAAGAACGCAAGAAAAACTATGACTGTGATATTACTTACGTTACCAACAGTGAAGTAGGTTTTGATTACCTACGGGATAATATGGCAACATCAATCACAGATGTAGTGCAACGCCCATTTAACTACTGCGTGATTGACGAGGTCGATTCAATCTTAGTTGACGAAGCGCGGACACCATTAATTATCTCTGGGCAAGTCGAACGACCAACAGAGAAATATACAGAAGCAGCTCGCATCGCCGCCGCTTTGCAAAAAGATGAGCATTATGAAGTAGATGAAAAAGCCCGGAACGTGCTGTTAACAGATGAAGGTTTTGCTGAAGCAGAACAGCTTTTGCAAGTAAAAGATTTATTTGACCCCGAAGAACCTTGGGCGCACTTTGTTTTCAACGCGATTAAAGCCAAAGAACTGTTCCTCAAAGACGTTAACTACATTGTCCGTAATGACGAAGTAGTAATTGTCGATGAATTTACCGGGCGGGTGCTACCGGGACGACGTTGGAGTGATGGACTACACCAAGCAATTGAAGCCAAAGAACACGTAGACATTCAACCAGAAACCCAAACTTTAGCAACCATTACTTATCAAAACCTGTTTTTGCTGTATCCAAAACTGGGTGGGATGACAGGAACGGCAAAAACTGAAGAAGCTGAATTTGAAAAAATTTACAAACTAGAAGTCACCGTCATTCCTACTAACCGGATCAGAAGACGGGAAGACTTGTCTGATATGGTGTTTAAGAATGAACCAGGTAAGTGGCGAGCGATCGCCAAAGAATGTGCCGAAATGCACCAACTTGGTAGGCCTGTTTTGGTCGGGACCACAAGTGTCGAAAAATCTGAGTATCTCAGCCAGCTGTTGAAGCAAATGGAAATTCCCTACGAATTGCTCAACGCCCGACCGGAAAACGTAGAGCGGGAAGCGGAGATTGTCGCTCAAGCTGGACGCAAAGGTGCTGTGACTATTGCCACAAACATGGCAGGTAGAGGTACGGATATTATCTTGGGTGGTAACTCTGAATATATGGCTCGTTTGAAGATGCGGGAATACTTTATGCCCCGGATCGTCAAGCCAGAAGATGAAGATATGTTTAGTGTCCACAGAGCAGCTGGTTTACCTCCGAGTTCCAGTAGTGCGGGACAAGGCTTTGTTCCTGGGAAAAAAGTCAAAACTTGGAAAGCTTCGCCCCAAGTTTTCCCAACTCAACTTTCCAAAGAAACAGAACAACTGCTCAAACAAGCAGTAGAAATGGCAGTTCAAGCCTATGGCGATCGCAGTTTACCAGAATTGGAAGCAGAGGAAAAAATCGCTGTCGCCGCCGAAAAAGCCCCCACTGACGACCCTGTAATTCAAAAATTGCGGGAAGCTTACAAACTGATCAAACAAGAGTATGAAGTATTCACCAGTCGTGAACACCAAGAAGTAGTAGACTTGGGAGGCTTACACGTAATTGGTACAGAACGCCACGAATCACGACGGATTGATAACCAATTACGCGGACGTGCGGGACGGCAAGGCGACCCTGGTTCCACGAGATTTTTCCTTAGCTTAGAAGATAACTTGATGCGGATTTTTGGTGGCGATCGCGTCGCTAAATTAATGGAAGCTTTCCGCGTTGAAGAAGATATGCCAATTGAGTCTGGGATGCTAACCCGCAGTTTAGAAGGCGCCCAGAAAAAAGTTGAAACCTACTACTACGATATCCGGAAACAGGTATTTGAGTACGACGAGGTGATGAACAACCAACGTCGTGCGATTTACGCCGAACGCCGTCGGGTTTTAGAAGGACTAGACCTCAAAGAACAAGTGATTGAGTACGCCGAAAGAACGATGGACGACATCGTTAACTACTACATCAATCCAGATTTGCCTTCCGAAGAGTGGGAACTAGACAAATTAGTTGAGAAAGTCAAAGAATTTGTTTATCTACTAGCAGACTTACAATCATCTCAACTAGTAGATATGTCGATGAGTGAAATTAAAGCCTTCATGCACGAACAGGTGCGAATCGCCTACGACATGAAGGAAGCGCAAATAGACCAAATTCAACCCGGATTGATGCGCCAAGCCGAACGCTTCTTTATCTTGCAGCGAATCGATACCCTCTGGCGAGAACATCTGCAACAAATGGATGCTTTGCGTGAGTCCGTAGGATTACGGGGTTATGGTCAAAAAGACCCATTGATTGAATACAAGACCGAGGGTTACGAACTCTTCTTGGATATGATGACCAATATTCGTCGAGATGTCGTCTACTCCTTGTTTATGTTCCAACCCCAACCTCAAGCAGTAGTGCAAACATCCTCAGAAATGGTGTAGGCTAAACCAGCAAAATTTATCTGATGCAAAGACGCTGAGTAATTATTGGCGTCTTTGTCTTTTAGTAGCAGATGTATCAAGGTTTTCGTGAAATGGTACAGTAGGATTTTGGAAAACGCAATTGATTCCACGGATAAATCCGCTTAAATCCCGTGACTCTTCCCAATCACCCAGTGACGCCGGAAAAAGCGTGCTAAAGAAGACTCTTCGAGTGATAGAAAAATTGGGCGTCCGTGGGGACAGGTGCGGGGGTTGCGGGTGCGTTGCCAGTCATCTAAAATTTGTTGCATTTCTGGTAAGGAAAGGGGTGTACCATTGCGAATGGCACTGCGACAAGCAACAGCTACTTGTGCTGTTTGTAAATCTCCTCCCCGACTCAGTTCTAAAATTGCGTCTGCACAGTCGTCTCGCTGCTGCAACATTGCGGGTATACTGCGGATTGCCCAAAGTTGTTCACCAAAGGGTTCAATATCTAAACCAAGGCGCTGTAGTTGAGACACTTGCAATGAGGACAATTGATAGAGAATGATCGGTGGTTCAATCGGGACAATTTGCCAGCGATCGCACAATTGTTCGTACAATATGCGCTCATGAGCAATATGTTGTTCCACTAACCACAAACCACCGGGATGTTCAGCAACTATATAAGTATTGTTAACTTGTCCAACGGCTTTTAAGGTGTGAGAAGTTGAATGATCTTCAGACGAAGTGGAACAGTTTGTATTGTAAGCACCGCTTTCTTCGGCTACTTTAATTAATTTCCCAACTCTAGTAGTGTGAACTGCTTCTTGAATCGTGTCAGAATTAATTCGGAGTGCTTGTTCAATAGCTTGGCTGACTTGCTTTTGCCAAAAACTCAAGTCATTGAGATAAATTTCTGTCTTGGCGGGGTTGCGGTTCCAATTGATTTGATCTGGAGAAATCACCAGATGTAGACAACAAACTGGATAGCGATCGCGTGGTAATGTTCTGTGAAATGCTCCTAAAATAGTTTGTTCTAATTCCGGCGCTTTGACTATTCTGCCGTTTACCGCAACCCGCAGCCAATCTGGACGATGACGATGACAGCGATCAGGTAATCCCACAACTATATTTAAGGAATGTTGGGGAGAATGAGACAATTCTATTTGCAATTCTTGCAAGTCTCCCGGACGCACCTGCTGGATTAGTTGCGGTAGGAGTTTCCCCATTGTCCCAGCCGGAGAAATATTAAACCATTCCCGGTCATTTTGCCAAACTTGCCAAGCAACTTGCGGGTGGCAAAGGGCTATTTGATAGATCGTTGCTTGCACTGCTTTCATTTGCTGTGCGATCGCTGGTAAACCTTGACGTCTGGCGATACAACTACCAAAGAGATTGGAGACTGTGACAACTGTACCAGGCGCGATCGCGGCTGCTTGTTGATGTAGAATTTGCCCTCCATAGCCATATACTATCCGTGTTCCCCCAGTAAATTGAGCAGATACAACCGGAGACGGACGACTCAAGATTTCTAATTCAGCCAAAGTCGTCAAACTGTGCAACGCTTCACCACGAAATCCCAAACTAGTAATTTTCCATAAATCTGCACAGCTATGAATTTTACTCGTACTATGGGCTGATGCAGCTCGTTGCAGGTCTTCTAAGTTCATCCCGCAGCCATTATCAGCTACTCGGACTCGCCATTGTTCTGGCCAAATAGAAACCACAATCCGCGTTGCACCTGCATCAAGGGAATTTTCTACTAATTCCCGGACTACAGCTGCTAAAGAATCTATAACCTCTCCAGCTGTAATTAAATGTACGACTTCTTTTGGTAAAACTTGGATCGTGGATACCATAAAGTCTAGTTTAAACAAGGCGTTAGTCAGTGTATCATCTAAACAAATTTCATTAACTTTATATACAAAATTTTATATTTTTTGACACAAAAACATACAGATTTATTAATCTTAATGAAAATATTTATTCTTTTTAAAAAAAGCTCGATAAAAATAAGTTTTTTGATAGATTGCTGTTGATAGTGGAAATCAACGAAACTATTAGGCAAAAACAATTAATTTAGGTGGCTATTATGCTTGATTCTGTTGCACACGACCTGAAATCTCGTCTGGAATTGGGTCAACCTGGTTTTACGATTTTGGATGTACGCGATCGCAGCAGCTACAATACAGGTCATATTACAGGAGCAGTACCCATTCCCCTAGCTGACTTGACAAGCCGCGCGAAAACTGCTTTCCATAGCAAGCGCGAGATTTTTGTTTATGGTGAAAACGACGAACAAGCAACCGAAGCTACACAACTTTTAAAAGAGGCTGGATTTACTCATGTCTCTGAAATTAAAGGTGGCTTGTCCGCCTGGAAAACAGCCGGAGGTGCAACAGTAGGAGCTTAAAATTCAGTTATCAGTTATCAGTTATCAGTTATCAGTTATCAAAATTAAACTGGTTACTGTTAACTGTTAACTGTTAACTGATTTAAGTCCCCGATCCCCGATCTAATTTTTCGTCGCTACAAGCTTGGTAGATTCAGGTTTCAGCAATCCATTTAATAGTGATGCTGGACGTTGAGTGTAAGGCCAAGCAAAAGCATGACGGAAAGCTGCATCCTGACAAGCTTGGAGTTGTTGAAAATTAATGATGTCGTAGGTGAGCAGATTTTCGTACTCAAATGGTAAACGGACGTTGTGTAG
This sequence comes from Pelatocladus sp. BLCC-F211, assembly GCF_041928655.1. Classification (NCBI taxonomy): domain Bacteria; kingdom Bacillati; phylum Cyanobacteriota; class Cyanophyceae; order Nostocales; family Hapalosiphonaceae; genus Pelatocladus; species Pelatocladus sp. BLCC-F211. Next base: position 44,754 of record NZ_JBHFLM010000232.1, read on the forward strand.
TCCAGCGTTGTCTGTACAAATGGCGATATCGACTCCAGCATCAAAACAACGGTCAAAGACAACTTTAAGTTGGCGGATATCTTCTAAAGTACCTGTTTTGAGGTAAGTTGTAGGGCAAACTTCCAAACACTGATTCTGTTTCGCTAAATCTGGAAGTAATTCGGGGTACAACAAAGGAATTTGGATACCGTGACCAATTCGCATCAAAAATGGTAACAGTTCAGGGTAACAACCAGCTGTTGTTTCGTACAGGTGTCCTGTTGTACCAATTCCTAAAGACAGTGCGTAATTATATAGTTCTACCCATTCTTCTATGCGATCGCCATAATAACTATCTCCTCCCGCCACGTCTACTGCACAAACATACTGCTTATTTTGTGCAGCTAAATCTACAATCGCTTTATTCACCTCATAGGGTAAACGCGAATGCATACAAAGAATTTGACTAGTGACAATCGGATATTCAGGTAGTTTGCTGGCCTTACCTACAACTTCGACAATTTCTGCCATTTTGTCAATTCTTTCTGATTGACTTAGGTGTTCTGGTGTTCGTAGATAAGGTGTATAACGCAGTTCTAAGTAAGCCAAATTTTCAAATATATAAGCACCCCGTAATAGCCGATAAATAAAGTAGGGTAGAGTCTCTACAGTTTGTACACTTTCTACTAAAGTATGTAACTCTAAATACTCATCTAAAGTATTACGCGGACGTGTATAAAACTCTTCAAAACCTCCATAGTCAGCAAACCGAGAAATTAACTCCGAGGAATGACGTTCAAAGTACCGCCATAAAACTCGCGGTACAACCGAACCGCCAAGGTGTCTGTGTAACTCTGCGTATAAAGCCATAGTAGTGTATCTAGAACAAATATTAATTATTATTAACAGTAACAAATAAAAAAATAAGCTGCTTCTGGATAAATTTTTTGTAAGTTAATTTAATTACCTTTATTGATTGCGGCAATTGTCAGTAATAATTCTTTCGCCGTACAAGGTTTAGATAAAAATGCTTTGACTCCTACCCCTTGTGATTCGGCGATGTGTTGCTGTGACGACAGTCCACTAGTAGCAATAATTTTGACATTGGGATTGATTTTTTGTAGCGTGCGGATGGCGATCGCTCCATCCATTGATGGCATCATCATATCTAGTAACACTAGATTAATTTCCTGCTTATATTGTGCATAGATTTTTACTGCTTCTACGCCATCACTAGCAGTAAGTACTTGATAATTGTAAGTTTCTAGAGATGACTTAGTGATTTCACGAATTGTGGCTTCATCATCTACTACCAAAATTAACTCGCCATTTCCTGTGAGTTCTTCTACTTGTTGAGTAGATTGTTGGGTTTCATTATCTTCGATAGCTGGTAAGTAAACTTGAAATTTTGTGCCTTTATCTACTTCACTGTAGACATTGATAAAACCACCATGATTTTTCACAATTCCAATCGCGGTAGAAAGACCTAAACCTGTACCTTTACCTATCTCTTTTGTGGTAAAAAATGGCTCAAAAATCCGTTCTTGAACTTCCGGGGATATACCTATGCCTGTATCCTCGATTGTAATGACTATGTAAGATCCAGGTTGGGCATCAATATGCATCCTGGCATATTGTTCATCAAGAACCACATTTTCCGCACAAATATTAAGTTTACCGCCATTAGGCATGGCATCCCTGGCGTTAACAGCTAAGTTCATCAGTACCTGATGGATTTGGGTAGCATCGCCAGAAACAGTCGCAAGGTCTCTTGATACATCTGTGTAGAATTCAAGAGACTTAGGAAATGTCTCTCGAATAATCTGCTCAATTTCTCGGATGATATGCTTAACTTGTAAGGTGGTGCGATCGCCCTCCATTCCCCTAGCAAAAGACAGCACCTGCTTAACCAAATTCGCTCCACGTTTGACACTGTCTTCCATTAATGTTAGTAATTGTTGATTCTGCCGTTCGGGGTATTTCTTCTGCAACAGCTGTACAGACATCAAAATTGGTGCTAATACGTTGTTGAGGTCATGAGCGATACCGCCTGCAAGAGTGCCGATGCTTTCTAGGCGTTGAGCGCGTAAGAATTGTGCTTCCAATTTTTTCTTTTCTGTGATATCTGTATTGACAATTAAAATCGACTTGGGTTGCTGCTTCTCATTTCGTACTAGTGTCCAACCACTTCGGACGATAATTTCTTTGCCCTGTTTTGTGATTAGATATAACTCACCTTGCCATGAGCCTGATTGAACAACTGTTTCTTGTGCTTCTTCGAGCTGTGGTGAAGTTTCCTCAAAGACAAGTTCGCTGCTATTTGTACCAATTGCTTCTTTTGTTGTCCAACCAAATAAACTTTCTGCACTCTTATTCCAAAACACGATAGTTTCTGCCATATCTAGAACAAAAATCGCGTCTTGGGATTGATCTAAAAGTTGTGCTTGCTCTTGGATTTTCTCTTCGTCAGCTTTGCGCTCGGTAATATCGCTACGAATTGCTACATATTCCTGGGGTTTGCCTTCAGCATCTAATAACGGTACTATTGTTGTATCTACCCAGTAAAGTGTGCCATCTTGAGCGCGGTTTTTAATTTCACCTCTCCATACCTGTCCTTTAGTAATACTTGCCCACATTTGTTGAAAAAATTCCTGTGGGTGATAACCAGAATTAATCAGGCGGTGATTTTGTCCCAAAAGTTCTTCTCTAGAATATTTGGCAATTTTGCAGAATTTATCGTTGACGTATGTAATTGTTCCTTTCTTGTCGGTAAAAGCCACAATAGCAGCTTGATCTAGTGCAAATTTCATGTCTGCTAGGTTTTTAAGCGACTCTTGGAGCGCTTGTTCTGCCTGCTTACGTTTTGTAATTTTTTCTATAACTGAAATAAAATATTTAGGCTCTCCACTAACTTCGCGTACAAGCGATACAGTCAAATTTACCCAAATGCGATCGCCATTCTTCTTGATGTACCGCTTCTCCATTGAGTACGTCTGAATTTGATTTGCTAACATTTGTTGGACGTACTCTAAATCGGAATTAAGATCATCAGGATGGGTAATATCTTGAAAAGTTAAGTTGAGTAATTCCCGATGACTGTAGCCAATAATCTGACAAATTTTTTCGTTGACTTGTAAGAATTTGCCATCTGGTGCAACATGAGCAATACCAACAGCAGCCTGATTAAATGTACCGCGAAATCGCTGCTCGCTATCTTGTAGTTCCTTCTCAGCCAACAAGCGTTGGTTGAGATAACGCCTGAGAAACATGTAAAGCGCAACGATTAGCGCAAAATTCAGAATTGCGGCGAAGGAGAATGTCGTTATTGTCTGTTGAGAACTTGCTTGCGACTGTTGACTTCGTTGTTGTAAGAGTGAGTTTTCTGTCTTTTCCATTTCCTGCACAATCTGGCGGATTTCGTCCATTACCCGTTTTCCCTTACCAGACATGACTAACTGTTGTGCAGGTACAAATCCCTTTTGTCTCCGCAATAAAATTCCTTGTTCGAGGTGCTGCAATCTCTCAGGAATCTTCTGCTGAAGTACAGAAATTCGCTGTTGTTGTCTGGGGTTATCTGCTGTTAATTCTTTAAGTTGATTGATCTTGTTCTCTATTTCTTGATCAGCCACAAAATATGATTCTAGATAACTGATATCTCCTGTAATTAGATAGCCGCGTTGCCCAGTTTCAGCATTTTCTAATGTCGAAAGTGTATCTTCAAGTTGAGTTAGCACCTGGTGAGTATGTTGCACCCATTGCTCATTTTTTATTAGCTTGACAATGTGCCAATAAGATATTACTGCATTAGCAACTATAATTGCCGACGCAATTGCAAATCCAAGTGTCAGATTTTTCTTAATGTAAAATAACATTAGGTAATAGCTCTGAATAAAGAGTTTAGAGGTATCATTTATTTCTGAGCAAACATTATTTCGACCACCTGAAAACCTTCTGGAATAATAAATATATAATTTTTAATTTTATTTGATTTTTGGTGTCTTTAACTACACATTTTTTCTATTGTTCCAAGTATTCCACAAATTATGTGTGTAAAAAAGAGAAAAACTACTAAGTGCGATTGCTAACCTGCTAAAAGCAGCATGTTCAATTTTATCATAAAACAGAATCGCAAGATTAAAGAGATTATTTCACTAACAAAATAACATTTTAATCATGAATTATATTAAGAATCACAATTGCAGATAACTGCATTCAGAGTCCTCAATAATTCATTTGCTCACAAGGTTTAGATAAAATTCAGTGTTGTATAAATGCAAGATGAGTTGGGGGTTGAAAGCATGGAAAAATAGTTAAAAATTAAGCGAAATCATCCTATGATTCAGCAACGCCAAAAATTCTTTTAATCCTATGTCTTGGATATCAGTAACTTTTGGCTTTCATAAAAGTATACTTGAGGTAAGTACTCAAACAGAATTAATTACACACATTGTCTTCCTGTTCCCCGTTCCCTGTTCCCTGTTGCCTAACCACTTAATTTTGGGTTGATTTATTTGAACTTGCGGATGGCGATCGCTCCTCCCAACAAGCAATTACTTTTAATGATGTACACCGCAGAGGCTTGATGTTGGGTAGTATTTGATTGCAAAAAAACGCTTGCTAATGCGATCGCCCACATTAAGAGACGTGTCTACGTTTATCATCGGTAAACTTTTGCTTTCAAAGCTTGACATCGGCTACAAAATTTGTCGATAATTAGCATTTGTGAAAACTTTAGCTTTTTAATATAAACTCTTGGCTAACGTTATTGTTATAGGTGCCCAGTGGGGCGATGAAGGAAAAGGAAAAATCACCGACTTACTCAGCCGCTCCGCAGATGTGGTAGTACGTTATCAAGGGGGTGTCAATGCTGGACACACAATTGTAGTCAAGGGTCAAACCTTTAAATTGCATTTGATTCCCTCTGGTATTTTGTACCCGGATACAGAGTGCATTATTGGTTCAGGAACAGTCATCGATCCACAGGTTTTAATAGCAGAACTCGATCAAATAGAAGAACTTGGCATTTCTACTAGCAATTTATTAATTGCTGAAACTGCACACGTGACAATGCCTTATCATCGTTTGATTGATCAGGCATCAGAGGAACGCCGAGGAAATCATAAAATAGGTACGACTGGTCGAGGTATTGGCCCAACCTATGCCGACAAATCGGAGCGGACAGGCATCAGGATGTTAGACTTGATGGACTCCCAAGGGCTAAGTGACCAACTAGAGTGGACGATCAATTATAAAAACGTCATTTTAGAAAAACTTTACAACTTACCACCGCTAGAACCCCAGAAGGTGATAGATGAATATCTGGGGTATGCGGAAAGGTTGCGACCTTATGTGGTCGATACCTCTCTAAAAATTTACGATGCGATTCTGCGACGGCGGAATATCTTATTTGAAGGCGCACAGGGTACACTCCTTGATCTAGATCATGGGACTTATCCCTACGTCACCTCTTCTAACCCAGTAGCAGGAGGGGCTTGTGTTGGTACAGGGCTAGGCCCGACAATGATAGACCGGGTAATTGGGGTAGCAAAAGCCTATACTACTCGTGTTGGCGAAGGGCCTTTCCCCACAGAATTAGATGGGGAATTAGGAGAATTGTTGTGTTCCCGTGGTGCGGAATTTGGCACAACCACCGGACGCAAACGCCGGTGTGGCTGGTTTGATGCGGTCATCGGTCGCTATGCTGTGCGTATTAATGGCTTAGACTGTCTAGCAATCACAAAACTAGATGTCCTTGATGAACTAGAGGAAATTAAAGTTTGTGTTGCCTATGAGATAGATGGGGAACGCTGTGAGCATTTTCCCACCAGCGCCCGTAAGTTTACTCAATGTCGTCCCGTTTACAAAACCTTACCTGGATGGCAGCAGTCTACCAGTAACTGCCGTTCTTTAGATGACTTGCCAAGACAAGCGTTGGATTATCTCAAATTTTTGGCAGAATTAATGGAAGTGCCGATCGCGATTGTTTCTTTAGGAGCCAGCCGCGATCAAACTATCATTGTCGAAGACCCGATACATGGCCCCAAACGGGCTTTGCTACACGCCGATGGTTCTCCAGCTTCATTGCTGAGTGCTTAGGTTAGGGATCGGGGATCGGGGATCAGGGATCGGAGACAAGGAGGACAAGGGAGACAAGGGAGAGAATAAACACTAATCCCCTTTCCCCGATCCCCTTTCCCCGATCCCCTTTCCTCGATCCCCGATCCCCGATCCCCCAATTTGTCAATTTACAACTAACAATTTCTATGGAACTTACGATTGATTGTAAAAAGCGCCCGGAAGGTAGCAAGCCCAATGCTTTGCGTCGTTCTGGATTAATACCTGCTAATTTGTATGGTCACAAAGGTAGCGAGTCTGTTTCTCTAGTTGTTGACGCTAAAACTGTTGAGAATTTGCTCAAGAAGGCTCGTGTCAACAAAACTGAGTTTGAACTCAATGTTACAGATTTGGATTGGCGCGGTAAAACGGTGATCCGCGAACTTCAAACTCATCCGGCGAAGGGAACACCTTACCACTTGAGTTTTTTTGCTTCCAGCAAAGGTTGATAGAGTTTATCATAATTGCTGAAAAGACCAGGGTAAAAACCCTGGTTTTTTGTTGATTGAATCACATAGAACACATAAACGCGATAGCGGCTTCAAGGAAGAGTAGGAGACAAAGAGAAAAGATGGCTATTTCTATTCCACCTTTAATTGAGCAGATGTTACAACCTGGGTTTTATCCCCATGTGGTACAGGAACCAGTGAAGTTAATTCAGACGCATGTTTCTTATGTATTGTTGACTGGGGATTATGTTTATAAGTTGAAGAAGCCAGTAAATTTTGGCTTTTTGGATTATTCAACCTTGGAAAAACGCCAGCACTTTTGTGAGGAAGAGTTAAGGTTAAATCAGCGAGGTGCAGGGGAATTATATCTAGAAGTATTGCCTATAAGTTTGGTAGGTGAGCAATATCAACTAGGGGGAACAGAAGCGGTAGAGTATGCGTTGAAAATGCATCAGTTTCCCCAGGAAGCTTTGCTGAGTGAAATGTTTGAGCAGGGGAAGTTAGAGGAGGAGCATATCGCAGAATTGGGACGGGTAGTAGCAGAGTTTCATAGGGAAGCTGTTACCAATGATTACATTAGTTCTTTTGGGGAAGTATCACAAGTCCGGGCTGCATTTGACGAAAATTACCAGCAAACGGAAAAATATATTGGTGGGCCACAAACTCAGGTGCAGTTTGAGGAAACGAAGCAGTATACAGATCGGTTTTTTGCAGAACGTGCGGATTTATTTAAGAGTCGCATTCAGAACAATTATATTAAGGAATGTCACGGAGACCTGCATTTAAGAAATATTGCGCTATGGCAAGATAAAATTTTGCTCTTTGATTGCATTGAGTTTAACGAACCATTTCGCTTTGTTGATGTAATGTACGATGTCGCTTTTGCGGTAATGGACTTGGAAGCAAGGCAGTGCAAAGATTTAGCTAATGTGTTTTTAAATACTTATATTGAGCAAACTGGAGATTGGGAAGGTTTACAGCTATTACCTTTGTATTTAAGCCGCCAAGCGTATGTCAGAGCCAAAGTAACTTCGTTTTTGTTAGATGATCCTGGTGTACCGCCAGAAGCCAAAGAGGAAGCGGCGAAAACTGCGGCGGCTTATTACCGGCAAGCGTGGGAGTATACTCAACCGCGTCAAGGACAGTTAATTTTAATGTCCGGGGTATCTGGTTCTGGGAAAAGTACAACGGCTCGGTGTTTAGCTCAACAGATAGGAGCAGTTCACCTGCGCTCAGATGCGGTGCGGAAGCATTTGGCGGGGATTCCCCTACTGCAACGTGGTGGAGATGATTTGTATACCCCCGAAATGAGTCAAAAAACCTATGCACGCTTGCTGGAATTGGGAATAATACTCGCAAGTCAAGGATTTAATGTGATTTTGGATGCTAAGTACGATCGCCAGCAATTACGACAAGAAGCGATCGCCCAAGCCCAAGACAAACAAATACCTTTACAAATTCTGGGTTGCACTGCACCGCTAGAAGTTTTACAACAACGTCTGCAACACCGCACTGGTGATATTGCTGATGCAACTGCTGAATTGTTAGAGTCACAACTTGCTGCTGCTGAGGCTTGGACAGAAAAAGAAAAACCACTAGTAAAAATTTTGGACACAACTCAACCAATACAGGCACAATTAAAAGAAATATTTCACTAATGCCTTAACAGAAAATTTGAGATTTGAAATTTGAGATTTTGGATTTTAGATTGAGAATTATTAGTGAATAGGAAAGTAATTTTTGTAATTGACTTGATGCTCATAAATCCAAAATCCAAAATCTAAAATCCAAAATCTAAAATCTAAAATCTAAAATCTAAAATCGGTTGACCTCATGGCACCACAAAAGAACAATTTCAACCAATTTCTATCGATTTCGCCCAACTTTTTGAATCAAATCCTGTTTGGGGTATTTTTAACACTCATTTTTTTGGTAGTCGGTTATGCACTACCTATAAGCCTTTTCTTGGGTGTGTTGGGTGGTTTGGCTGTAGGCTGGGTGACTACAGCTAATAAAAGTAGCCCTCAGAGTGATGCAATTGCTTCTTCTGAGGGTATTGATGCAGGTTTGAAATACTGGTTATTTTTCTTACTTGGCTTTGTTTTTTTGGGATACAAACCATCTGTAAGCATCTTGCTGGGTTCATTGGCTGGGATTGGCGGAGGCTGGCTGATTGCTTGGTGGAAAAGCAAGGAAGAAACTAGAACTCAAATCCCCGATGAATTAACAGATGAAACACAACTAGAATTACCCCCTACCCCAACTGTCAAACGACGCATCCGAAAGCCCACACGTCGTTACCGTCGTTCATCTGGTAATTCCAACTGGCCACAATTTTGGCGGAGGTAAAAAAGTTTTGGGGATCGGGCATGAATCAGTGATCAGTTATCAAATTAAACTGGTAACTGATCACTGATCAGTGATCACTGAGAAGTTGTCCCCCGTGTCCCAATCCCCGATCCCCCTTATGTTCTTGTATCTCTCAAAGTTGCTACCACTATTTTTTTATCCTTTGGGGCTAGCTAGTATTTGTCTAGTGGTAGCGCTGTTTATGGTATGGAAACGCCCTCGTACAGCAGCGATCGCGATGATGTTGGCGCTGCTAATATTGTTATTGAGCAGTAACGCCTGGATTGCTAATCTCATGGTGCGATCGCTCGAATGGCAGTATTTACCACCTGCACAACTCCCAAATACTGAAGCAATAGTTGTCTTAGGCGGTGCTACCAAACCAGCTTTATCACCACGACCGGGTGTAGATTTAAATGAAGCTGGCGATCGCGTAATTTATGCTGCTCAACTTTATCGCCAAAACAAAGCCCCTGTAATTATTCTGAGTGGTGGACGTATCAATTGGGACGACAACCAAGGTTTAGCAGAATCTGAAGATATGGCTCAAGTCCTTACATCTATTGGTGTTCCACCAGAAGTTCTCATTCAAGAATCGGAATCTCTCAATACCTATCAAAATGCAGTAAATGTCAAAAAAATACTTGATACTCGTGGAATTCGCCAGATTTTACTTGTGACTTCAGCTATGCATATGCCGCGATCGTTCTTAATCTTTAAACACCAGGGTATTGATGCTATCCCTGCACCTACTGACTTTCTTGTAACTCAAAGTGAAATCGAGGCGCTAAGTCACACTCCCAAGGCTGCTATTTTGAGTTTGCTACCTGAGAGTTCTAATTTACACAAGTTTACTGCGGCAGCAAAAGAGTATGTAGGTATGTTTGTCTATCGTTTAAGAGGTTGGCTTTGATTTGAAAGATCAATCCAAAATCCATAGATGCACGAAGTGCGGCTACCTTTGGTAGGCGCGTTAGCGACAGGCGTGCAAGTAGCCACTCCGTGTCTACTCGACAAAGTAATCTAAAATCCAAAATTGTTTGACTCCTTATGTCTAAAAACTTACCATATATTATTCCTCCGCCTCAACCTCAAGTTGAGGAAAGTTTTGCTGTCTATCAAACAACTCACCAGTTTTATCACGAAGTTAAAACGAGATCAGATCATCAAGAATACTGTGAGTGGTACTACGCAATAGCAGAACAGCATCGTCAAGACCTAAAAAAAATGCGCGGCGAATTGAATATAATGCAGTTTTTTGTTCGCCGCCAATGAGGGATGTTAGATAATTTCTAACTCCTGTTCGCGGAAGTGAGCTTTAAATTTTTTACTAAACTGCACTAAGACTGGCAAGTTAGCACTAACTGGTCTCTCCTGCCATTGAGTAACAATAGCTACTACTTCTCCTTCTGTACCTTTCAGGTCAAATGCATTACCGCGATGTTCGGGATGATGGTACACTACCACGGATTCTTTAACACGAACGCGATCGCCTTTATTCATAACAAAATTTACACCTAGCTTCTGCTTTTCCACAAGTGTCTCCACTGCCATCCCTCATTGAACTTGCTGCTCATAAAATAGACTGTTTGCAAAAGTTGATCTTGGCTTCTAGCAGTATTAAGGCGCAATTTGACGTCTTAATACTGCTAGACAAACAAAGCCTGCCCATGCAGGCTTGAATATGGTTCGTTCTCTTAGTCTAAAACCCTGTTTTCCAATCGACGAGAAGAATAAGAGAACAAGGCGACATCAAAAATCGCCTATACTTTAGCAACAGTCCCAACCATTTTATCTTCACTCTAGGGTGATACAGCAGTCAACCTCTAACAGGATTTTGGATTTTAGATTTTGGATTGACGAGGCACGGGTGACGAAAGAGCATCGCCACATTGAGTGCCGTCCCCCAGCCCCTAACCCCCAATTTGGGGGAATGGGGGGTTAGGGGGAGAAGCTCTGTACCCTGCTCGGAATAATTGGTCAAGTTTGTGGTTGTTGTTGATAGTTTAGTTGTTGGTTGTACTAAAAATTTAAAATTTTAATGTAATATCTCATTTTAAACATCTAGTGCCTCAAGAATCATATCCAATCGAAGCTGATCCTCTGTCCACTTTATCTTCTCTGAGAGAAAGTGCGATTTTAAGCATTCGCAATCGCCTGCGTCCTGGACAGCAACAAATGGCTGATTGGTACTCTGGGCCATTGGCTGTCTCTGCTGTTCCTGGTGCTGGTAAATCTACGGGAATGGCGGCGGCGGCGGCGATCGCGATCGCCCGTCAGTATCAGCGTTCAAATTCTTCAGGTTCGTCTCAACGTCAGCAATTAGTAGTAGTGACCTTCACTCGTTCTGCTGTTGCTAATATCAAAGTCAAAATCCGTAAATACTTACGTGAAGAATTATCCTTACCTCAAACTGGTTTTGTTGTATATACCCTGCATGGACTAGCTTTAAACATTGCTAGTCGCCATTCCGATTTATCAGGATTGCAATTAGATAACGTCACATTAATTACACCCAACCAAAGCCACCGCTTCATCCGTAATGCCGTAGAAGAATGGATTGCTAGCCATCCAGGGCATTATTTTCGCTTACTAGAAGGTATACAATTTGACGGTGAAGAGACAGAAAGATTGCGTCGCCAATCAGTATTGCGAACAGAAGTATTACCAGATTTAGCAACAACCGTAATTCATGAGGCAAAAAGTTCGGGAATATTGCCAGAAGATTTACGACGTTTAAGTGAACAAACCACAGACAATTATGAAATTTTAACTGTGGCTGCGGGATTATACGAGCAGTACCAAAAATTAATGCGATCGCGTGACTTCATTGACTACGATGACATGATTTTAGCCGCGCTGCGAGTACTCGAAAATCCCAGCGCCCGCAAAATCGAACAAAACCAAGTATTCGCCGTTTTTGAAGACGAAGCCCAAGACTCTAGTCCCCTCCAAACCAAACTCTTACAAATTCTTGCCACCAATCCCGACGATCTCAACCAACCAAACTTAATTCGTGTCGGCGACCCCAACCAAGCAATTAACTCCACCTTCACCCCCGCAGACCCAATTTATTTTCGTGAGTTTTGCGAAGATTGCAACAGCAAAAATCGTTTAGCAACAATGGATCAAGCAGGACGCAGCACCAAAATGATTATTGATGCTGCCAATTTCGTCTTGCAATGGGTAAATAGCCTCTATGGGAACACAAAACGACACGGGGACACAGGGACACAGGGACACGGGGATGTTTCCGCGTCTTCGCATCTCTCAATAGACCTGTCCACCTCCCCCTTTCGTCCCCAAATCATTCGCCTTGTTGACTCTAGTGATCCTCAACCAGATGCAAATCCTCAACCAGTGGGACGGGGACTAGAACTGTATACTCCGCGTGATATTCATCACACAGTTGAATTGCTTTCCCAACGAGTAATTCAGTTATTTTCCTCAGAACCAAATACCATTAGTGCAGCCATATTAGTCAGAGAAAACCGTCAAGGTAGATGGTTAGCAGAAGCATTAACACCTGTATGTAAAGAGCATCAAATTACACTTTATGATGTTGGAGAACGCGATCGCCATTCCCATGTACCCCAGGAAATTTTGGCATTACTACAATTTTGCGATCGCCCCCACTCTCCTGACCATTTGAAAGCAGCCTTGGAAGTCTTTGTAGAAAGACAGTTAATTCCCACTCAAGACCTCAACGCCCCTGCTGCTGTACCTGAAGAATTCTTGTATCCAGGCCCCTTGTCTGCACCCCAGCCAGAACCAGTACAAAAAGCCGCACACCTATGTCGAAGTTTATTGCGGGCGCGGATGGAACTACCCCTGTATCAGTTGATTTCCTTCCTCGCTTTGGCATTAAATTACGACCAAGCAGAACTTGCAACTGCCGACAAACTTGCAGAACGGGTGAATATACAAATAGCTGGTCATGCTTCAATGACAAATATGCTGAATGTCCTGAGTGAAATCGTCAATTCTGAAAGATTTGAACCCGTAGAAACAGAAGACTTAGAAGCCCGTTATACCCGTCGTGGTCAACTGACAATTATCACTATGCATAAAGCCAAGGGTCTAGACTGGGATTACGTATTTATACCATTTATGCACGAAAATTTAATACCTGGACGCTTTTGGGTTCCTCCCCAAAGTCAGTTTCTCGGAGACTTTACCTTATCAGAAGTCGCCCGCGCCCAAATTCGGGCTGCACTTCACGATCAAGCGAATTTACCAGATGTCACCCAAGCTTGGGAACAAGCAAAATACCTCAAAACAGCCGAAGAATATCGTTTACTCTACGTCGCCATGACACGGGCAAAACGCCTGTTGTGGATGTCTGCTGCTCAAAAAGCCCCCTTTACTTGGAGTAAACCAGAGAATTTGCAAACTTCAGCACCATGTCCTGTCTTCCCTGCATTAAAGCGACAGTTTCCTGAATGTGTGGTGTAGGGGTTGTAAGGGGGTAGGGGTGTAAGAGGAGATGTTATGTGTATGGAATAACTTCTGTAGTTTCGCTTGTGGAAACATGCTTCGATGTCGGCTGAGATTGGAATGCAGTCCGATTTTGCCAGAGAATAAAGGCCGACATTGCTAGGAGAAAATAACCAAATGCTCTTTGCAGGTGTCTAGCCTGAACAAAGCGTACCAAATATGCTCCTACAAATATACCGAAACTGGCTGCGATCGCAAATGTTGCCATCAAATTTAAATTTAGGGGAACATGACCCAAATAGCCAACAAAGCCAGCGATCGAATTCAGGACTATCACTAATAAAGATGTACCGATCGCTTGTTTCATCGGTACATTTGCCAACAAAACTAACGCTGGCACAATGGCAAAACCCCCTCCCACCCCCACTAAACCCGTCAAAGCACCTACACCTATCCCTTCACTCACTAGCCACAGCCAGCAATATTTACAGACTGGTTGAGGATACAGCGTTAAGTCTACTCCTTCGGCTGGGATAGGGGTAGCCGTTTGCGGATGCTTGCGAAGCATAAACCCTGCTGCTAAAAGCATCATGATCGCAAACATGAGCATTTGCAGGGTTCCTGTGATCAAAGGAAGGGTAGCAATTCTCGCTCCCGCGTAGGCTCCAAGCATGGTCGATAATCCGAACATCCCAGCAGTCTTTAATTGGACATTACCTAATTTCCAGTGAGGAATTGCCCCTAACAAGCTGACTGTACCGATAATTGCCAAACTCATAGCGATCGCACTTTTAGGCGGTACTCCCATCACATACACTAAAGTTGGGACTGCTAAAATCGAGCCACCACCGCCAATTAATCCTAAGCTAATCCCAATTGCTACTGCTAGTATATGACCTACAATCCACTGAATCATGGTAGCTCTGATTTTCAAGTCAAAACTGTTAAAGAACCACACATCTCATTCGCAGGTACGGCTTCCATCATCTTCTTAGGGTCTGGTAAGTTCAGATTTGCCATAAATTCGATGAAGTTGTCGCGTGTACGTCCAACAAAGCGGGGATTCCAATGTTTTTCTTCCCAAATTGTTGATACTGTATGCCCTCGATAGTCATGACCTGGATAAACTAGGGTGTCATATGGCAAGGTAAACAAGCGTTGCGTCACTGAATCATACAAGATACCAGCATCACCACTTTGAAAATCCGTGCGACCGCAACCTCTAATAAACAAAGCATCTCCCGTTAACACTCGGTCATGATTGACCAGATAAGCATTATGACTATCGGTATGACCAGGGGTAGCGATCGCCTTAACTATCACTTCTCCAACTTGCAATATTTCCCCATCCTGAATGTAGAGGTCGGCACAAGATGCGTGAGCGTGTTCCGGCACAACACCTAAGCAACCTGTAGCTGCTCGTAATTTATCGGTTCCCGTAATGTGATCGGCATGAATGTGGGTTTCGAGACAGTAGCGCAGGGTTAATCCAAGTTCTTGCAGGAGTTTGCGATCGCGTTCCACTTGCTCTAATACTGGATCGACGAGAATAGCCTCTTTTGTATCGGTATCAGCAATTAGATAAGTGTAAGTGCTAGATTCTGGATCGAACAATTGACGAAATAACATTTTCCCTTCCTCCCAAATTCATTACTCAGGACTTTTTTGTGAATACTTTTCCACATAGTTCTTAAAGAACTCTTTCATTTGCGGATAGGCACTGCAATCAAAACCAATTTGCCCTGCTTTATCAAATGCCTGTTCTGATGTCATCCCTTGTCGTGTCGCCACATTCATTAATGCCATTGCACCAGCACGCATCCCTACTCCACAGTGGATTAAGGCTGGTTTTGGCAGGTTGTCAATTTTCTTTAGGATCTCAGTAGTCAATTCCTCACTCAGTTCCGCAACCTTGACAGGAATATTCATGTACTCTAGCCCTAGAGACTCTGCTTGCTGCTGTTCGTCGTGTAAAAAACCCTGTTCATCAGGCGATCGCAAGTTGAGTACAGACTTAAAACCCTCCGTCGCTGCTTGTTGCAACTGTTCTGATGTTACCTGTCCGGCTACAACTAGCTCATCATTAATCTTCTTGACGTTTTCCATTACTATCTTGCTGACTTGAAAGTGGGTGTAGGGGTGTAGGAAGAGTCATATTTTTATTCACCCTCGTGCTACTTAATATTTCTTTTCCTGCACTTTCAGGATAAGCACAAAAATTGAGGAATTTGTGAAGATAGCCGTAAGACAGGCAAGAAAGATATGGCTGATTATTCTCAATCACCGTTATAATTATGGATTGTGTCGAATTATAGCCATCCCATGCCCAAACTCAAAACTCGTAAAGCTGCGGCAAAAAGATTCCGCGCCACCGGCAGTGGTAAAATCGTACGTCGCAAGGCATTCAAAAACCACCTGCTCGAACACAAAAGCTCTAACAAAAAGCGTAAGCTTTCCAAAACAGTTCTTGTTGACGAGCGCGACGCCGAAAATGTACGCTTGATGCTCCCCTATTTGTAATTTGTTCAGGAAAATTTAAGCCATGACAAGGGTAAAACGCGGTAATGTTGCTCGCAAACGCCGCAAAAAAATTCTCAAACTCGCCAAAGGTTTTCGTGGATCTCACTCCACTCTGTTTAGAACCGCCAATCAGCAAGTGATGAAGGCGCTGCGGAGTGCTTATCGCGATCGCAAAAAGCGCAAGCGTGATTTCCGTCGCCTCTGGATCACCCGGATCAACGCTGCTGTTCGTCAACACGGCATGAGCTACAGCCAGTTTATCGGTAATCTCAAAAAAGCTAACATCCTACTCAATCGTAAAATGTTGGCACAAATGGCAGTCCTCGATCCAACTGGTTTTGCTAAAGTAGCAGAATTGGCAAGCCAAGCAAAGAGTTAAAAATGGGTAATCCCAAACAGGTAATGATGGGGGGATGGGAAAATCGGGCGGTGGGGAGAAAAACCCTACACCCAAAACCTGCCACCCGCAATTACTTTTTTCGGAGTATTGGCAAAAAAATAATTCTTTTGTTGTTGCTATTTGCCCTTGTGATTGGAGATACACAATCCTCAGCATCTGCCGCAGAACTGACAAAAATTCAGCGGCGGGGCTATCTAACGATTGCTGTCAAAGATAATTTGCGTCCCTTGGGATTTACAGATCCAAAAGGCAATCTTCAAGGTTTTGAGATTGACTTAGCCCAACAATTAGCAACAGACTTACTTGGGAAAACCAATGCTGTCAAATTCAAACCTATAGCGAATCGCGATCGCCTCTCACAAGTCATAGATCATAAAGTTGATCTCACTATTGCCAGGGTGACAGCAACCGAATCACGCGCCCGCTTGGTAAGTTTAAGTATACCTTACTACTTTGATGGCACGAGATTAATTACCAAAAATACCTCTATACAGAAGCTAGGCGACATAGATAAACAGAAAATAGCCGTTCTCAAAAATTCCAGTACCATAGCTGATATTAAGTATTATTTGCCACAAGCAGATTTGGTGGGGGTGAATTCCTATGCAGAAGGGCGATCGCTTTTAGAAAATAATACAGTAGTAGCTTTTGCAGCCGATACTAGCGTTCTGAGTGGCTGGGTGCAACAATATCCTCAATATCGGCTAGTACCAGTCAAGCTATCAACTGAGCCTTTATCTGTAGTCATGCCCAAGGGATTGCAGTATGATGATTTGCGACGTAAAGTAAATGGAGCGATCGCACGTTATTTGGAAAAAGGTTGGCTTCAGCAACGCGCTCAACACTGGGGTTTACCGTAAAATGGTCATTGGTCATTGGTCAATGGTCATTGGTGAAAAACTCTTAATTCTGGACAATTGATACTTACATTATCAACTCTAAGTAGAACGATTTGAAAAAAACAAACTAAACCTCGTCCATCTTGAAAAGAGGAGTTTTTCAAAAAGGACATTATGTAGGTTGGGTGGAACGGAGTGTAACCCAACATTAACCAGACTATAATGTTGGGTTTCGCTGTCGCTACACCCAACCTACAAAACTACA
>NZ_JBHFLM010000233.1:0-20841 GCF_041928655.1 Pelatocladus sp. BLCC-F211
CAATCCCAAAGGTTGAAAGTTCCTCAAACATCCCACTCCCTGATTGACCTGTGGTCAATATTAGTCGGGGATGGTTTCGTCACTTTCCGGCTATTCATCCCCACCGTATAGACGGATGGGGAATTCCGCCGAATTAGTTAATTATATATTGAGATTTTTTTGATCCCACATTCCGCAGGTGCGATCGCAAAATGTTGTATTTTTGAGGGATGAGTATTTCAACATCACAAATCAAAGTACAAGATATCGATCACTTGGGCATAGTGGCAGGGATTATTGATGAAATGGGGAAGGTTATCGGAGATTAACCAACTGCTTGGAACTCATCCCCAAGAAATAATTAGTGCAGGTCAGGTGGTCAAAGCAATGATTATCAACGGCTTAGGCTTTGTCAGTGCGCCATTATATCTATGATCCGTTGAGCCGTTTACGTATTCTCAATATTTGTACAGTTATATATATGACTTTTAATTGCGTAACCTAATTCTCGCGAATCGTGTTAGTTTACTACACTCTTATGGGTGTATTAAGGGTTTATCCAGACAGGTGCAAGATCTGAGGGCCAATTCAGAGGACTAAAGTCCTCACTACAAACTTAAGAGAAGAAAGCCTGCTAAAACAGCAGGCAGAAACACAACAGAACTATGAACAACCTATGTGCATTAAATTTTATGCTTTAACCGAAATATTTCATTTCTGCCTCTAGCTGACGAATGAGGTTTTCATCGCCCTTAGCTCTAGCTACTTCCAAGCGATGCTGCAAACTTCTTCTAATGCTTTCTCTGTGAGCTTCTCGTGCTTTTTTAACTACTTCTGTTCTGCTTGTAATCATAGGAATTTCTTTGGTCTGAATCATTATTTATTTATGTCTTGTGATCATAACATATCGATTTTTTAGTTGCGTATGTTACAGAAAAATTAAACTTGGTCATATAATGCTAATGGGATCACATGTTCGAGAAGCAACAAAATCCGCAATCACTGGTGACTTTACTCACCGATTTCGGCGATCGCGATGTATATGTAGGTGTGATGAAGGGAGCGATCGCCCAAATTAACCCCCGGCTAAAGGTGGTAGATTTAACACACCAAATTCCGCCGCAAAACATAGCTGCTGCTAGGTTTTGTCTCATGGATGCTTATCTTTACTTTCCTGTAGGAACCGTGCATGTAGCAGTAGTAGATCCGGGTGTGGGAGGAAAAAGAAGAGCGATCGCTGTAGAATTTGCCCATGGATTCTTAATTGGGCCAGATAATGGCTTATTTAGTGGAGTGTTGAGTCAGAGTCCTGCTGTCGCTGCGGTAGAACTAACAAATCCTAATTACTGGCGTACTCCAAATCCTAGCAGTACATTTCATGGTCGAGATATTTTCGCTCCTGCTGGGGCGCATCTAGCTTGTGGTGTTCCTCTGAGACAGCTAGGAACAGAAATCAATCCAGAAAGCTTAGTCAAGCTAGAGATAGCCGAATGCACTCAAAGCGAGAATATGATCACAGGTTGTATTCAATATATTGATCATTTTGGTAACTTAGTCACCAATATTCCTGGAACTTACCTACAAAACAAAAGTTGGGGCGTACTTGTGGGTGAGAAAATCATACCAGGACGTCAAACTTATGGAGATGGAGAAATTGGCGATCGCATCGCTCTCGTTGGTAGTCACGGTTGGGTAGAATTGGCGATCAATACTGGTGATGCGCGATCGCAGTTGCAGATGAATTTGGGAGATACCATACAAGTAGTGATTGAGAATGATTAGAAAGGGACAAGGGAGACACACCGGACGCAGAGAAAAACCAATGACAAATGACCATTGACAATTGACAATTGACCACTAACTAATTTGACATATGACTACTCAAACAATATCAGCACCAGAAGTTTATCAAGGTCAATTTGGCGAATTTACGATTACTGAGGGCGATCGCAAAGGTGTGGTTATTTACCGTAGTGGGTTAATGCTGGCTGCAATTTGCTTTGCTGTGGGCAGTGCTTTAGTATTGTTGAACCCTAACCCCACTATTTTTAAATTACTAACACCTTTATACGCCTGTTTCAGTCTAGGACTTGGTATTAGTTTACTCACCATTCATATTTACATGGTGGAGTTGCACCGAGCTTTACAAGTTTTTTGGCTGATTGGTAGTATATCCGCAATGATTTTGGCAATTACAAATAGTCAGCCTTTAGCTATTACTATTTACACTCAACCATTGACATTATTGGGTGTAGGTTTTACCTTTGCAGCTTTGACTGGTATTTATTTTAAAGAAGCATTTTGTTTTAATCGTCTGGAAACAAAATTGTTAACTCCTATCGTACCTTTATTGCTACTTGGACATTTAGTTGGTATATTGCCAACACAGTTAGAACAGGTATTGTTAGGAACTTGGGCAATTTTATTTGTAGTTTTTGCTATACGGAAGACAGTACAGGCAATTCCAGCAGATATTGGAGATAAGTCAGTGTTTGCCTATTTAGAATCAAAACGTTCTGCTAAAGTTTAATCCACAAAAATGTAAAAAATCGACCAAAAAATTCCCCACCATGCGTTTATTTAAACATCAGCATTTGTGGATACCAACTACTTTGGGGTGGGGAATGATCGCTTTTAACCGAAACTATACAACAAAGCGATCGCAGCTAAATATCTAAATCCATTCCCCAGGATCTACTTGATAGTAACCTTGCAATAACTCATACAATCCCGGATGCATCTTTAACAACTGCTGCGGTTTTTCAAAAAATGTCTCAGTCGCCACAGCAAAAAACTCTGCGGGATTAGTCGCACCATAACTATTCATCACATTTTTTATACCTCGTTGCACATCATTGCAGAGTTGTTGATATGCTTGTGTCATCACCCTAGACCAAATGGAATAATCTGATTTTTTTGCCAAAATCGGCACACCCTGCGTTTTACCTTCCTCTTGATCTAACTGATGAGCAAATTCATGCAGAATCACATTATGTCCGTCATTCCAGTTGCGCGTGTCTTGTTCCACCTGTTCCCAAGATAATACTACTTGATCGCGACTCCACGACTCACCCAATCTTGCTACACGCCTTTCTTCGACAACATATTCACTAGTTGCAACAGTTTCGTTGACAAAATAGGCGCTGGGATAAATTAAAATCGAACGTAGTTTGGGAAAATATTCGCCTCGTTCATTCAGCAACAGTAGACATGCGACAGCAGCAATAGTTAGCTTCATTTCTTCTGTCACCTGCAATCCTTGACACCCAATGAATTGTTTTTCTGCTAAAAATACTTGCACATGTCCTTGTAGGCGTCTGCGTTGATCGGGAGAAAGACGGGTGTAAATGGGAAGATTATTTTCAATAATGGCGTTCCAAAGTGGAGGAAAAAGACGTTTTTTCTGAAGATTTCTTCGTTGTTTGGTGATGATGGGACTGATTAAAATTCCAGTAATAATTAAGCCAATTATAAGTAAAACAATAATAGTTTGAATCATTGTTTTTTATTTTGTTTTCTAAGCTGAGTAGATGCATCAGGAACAATTAATGTCTCTGATGCAGTATTTTGTAATCAACTATCCTGCTAAATTATTCATCATAAATCTATTTTCTTGAGTGCATAAAATTTCAAGAATTGTCATCGTAAAATCTACTAATTCTCTATCGTTTAATTCTCGGCGCGATCGCTTGCCATATTTCTGTTGTAAATACCGTCTTCCTTGTTCGGAATTCCAGCCTAATTGTTTTAAATAAATATCAGTTTGCGCCATAATTATCCCACGTAACTCAGGATTTGTAATACTTGGCGATTTTGGGATCTGATTAATTTTATGACTAACTTTTTCTTCTAAAGATAGCAAGTCAATTTCGTTGTGTTCGTCCCAATTAATCTGGACTGTTTGATAAGTTATTGGATTATAAATTGTACAAAATACAACTTTTTTATCTCCCGGAGACACTGCAATTGTCAATGGTTGATGTAGTTGTTCACTCGTGAGAATATCCAAAGATAGCAATAAGCTTTTACAGAAGTAAGAATCTCTACCGGAACGGATAATATAAGGTTGTTCTGCTAAAATATGTAAATCTGTTTTCTTTGTCTTTCCAAACTTTGTCTCAACTACTTTGTTACATTCTATCTTTGTGATGACTCCAGTCAAAGCTTTGTCATAAATTGGAATATGTTTCTCTTCTTCAGAAAGCATATACCAACAGTGATCTGCTTCTCTACTCACAAAAACATATTGAGGTTTTGGTACGTTTCCAAATCCTAGTTTAATTTCCATATTGCCTCTCAATGATGTGATTTAGTTATTTACCAACGAGTTTTACAGGTGATTCTGCAAAACCAAAAGTTTGGTTACACATATAGTTCCCTGATGTAGAGAGTAATTATTTATCGGGAGCAAAATAAATTTATTGAACTAAGATATATTTTAGTATTTTTGTACTAAAAAGGAACAGCTAAGAATTAATCCGATTTCGCTTTTATTAGCCTACACAAATGTAGGGGTGTATAGCTTGTATGCTCGTACGGATCTGCGATCGCAACAATTTAGTTAAATACCGCAATTACATATTACCGATTACCAACCTCAACGGTTAGAATATTGGCTTCTCGTCTACGTGTTGTATCAGAAATAGGGTGTCAAGTGGCACAGGAATATTGTTCAGAAATCGCACCACCATTACTTTTGAGTGGTAGCGATCGCGATCTTGATTTAGAGTCTACTCTCCAAGAGCTACAGCTGTACAACTTCCAAGTTGAAATCAGTTGTACTGGTACAGAAGTAGCCAAAGTTTTTGAAAAAAACCCACTGCTACCAGGGGTAATCTTGGTAGAACAGGGAAAATACACTGGAATGATTTCGCAGCGACGACTGCTGGAATTTTTCATCCGTCCCTACGGACAAGAGTTATTTTTTAGCCAGCCTTTAAGTGTAATTTACAGTTATGCTCGTACTCCAATTTTAATTTTGCCTGAAACTACGCCGATTTTGGCAGCGATGCAACTAGCGCTGAGGCGATCGCCTGAACTTTTAGCAGAACCGGTGGTTGTGCAAACTGTCCACGATACTTACAAATTGTTAGATATACAGCAATTGAATATAGCTTCTTGGCAAATTCGTGGTATTGAAACTCAAGTCCGCTACGAACGTAGCCAAGCTCAAATGATTCAAAATGATAAGATGGCAAACTTAGGACGCTTGGTAGATGGGATTGCTCATGAGATTTTAGATCCAGTAGGTTTTATTTGGGGTAATTTAACTTATGTCTCCAACTACAGCCAAGATTTACTCAAACTGATCGCAGCTTATGAAAGTAAGTTATCTTCACCTTGTGAAGAAATAAATTATCTCAAACAAGAAATAGAATTTGATTTTTTAGAACCAGATTTATTACAAGCTCTTACTAGTATTCGTACGGGAGCAGAAAGATTAAAAAAATTAGTGATCAGTTTACAAAATTTTTGTCATATCGATGAGGTTTATCCCAAACCTGCTGATTTACATGCATGTATTGATAATATTTTGTTAATCATCAATAGCAGGATTCAGGGAGAAATAGAAATAATTAGAAATTACGGTCGTCTACCTCCGATATCTTGTTTCATTGGACAACTACATCAAGTATTTATGAATCTTTTAAGTCACTCTGTAGACTTATTGCTTGATGAAGCAGTACGACATCGGTTAAATCCTATCAAACAAACTAATAAACCGCGCATCGAGATTACTACAGAAGTCATCTCTCAAGAATCTACCACACCAGAAGTGCCAGATTCACGATGGGTTGCCATTTATATTCAGGACAATGGGCCAGGAATTTCTGATAAATTAAAACAGCAGATTCTAGAATCTTTTTCTGTGGAAAAAAGAGCTAATAAAGAAACGAGCCTTGCAGTAAGTTATCGCATTATTACAGCTAGGCATGGTGGTAAATTTAATTTATCTTCAGAAGTTGGTGTAGGTACAAAATTTACAATTTTGTTACCTTTGTTGTAGCCCATAACTAAAGTTCAGAGCTGCATAGTGAAAGTCAACTCAAGTGGAGTGAATTTCTTATTGAGTCTTCTTTAGAGGACTTTCGCTATGAAACTGGCGGGATAGATATTACGCGGTAAGATTTGTGTGTATAAGCCTATAAGAAAAAAGTTTACAACATAGGTTTTGAATTTTATCATTTACGATAAATTTTATTTAATTGACGTACGTTCAAACCACTCCTCATATTTTTTCTGATATTCTTCATTTTCGACCACAATAGTCACTCGTACTTTTTGACATCCATGATTTCGTTCTAATGCGATCGCATTTAGAAGCAGACTAGCGATTTTGGGTGAATTAAAGTCTCCACTTACAGTCAAATTATGATCATTTATATCAATTAAATCAACTTCGTGTTTTTCTACTTGGCTCAGTTCAACACCAGAAATTTCTTCTTGACCGAGAGCAAATTCTGCAAGTAATTTATTTTCTGGACTGACTTGTTCAATCACCAGTTTTTCATATTGCACTGGTACTTGTACCATTCGGGTTTCAATTTCTTTCCGAACAATTACATCACCAATTTTTCGTTTTTTCTTATTTACAATTAATCGTTCACTTAACAAACGAATAATTTCTTCTTCTGTTTTTTCACCAATTTCATTTTGTTCTAAATTCATATCTGGAGCAGTACTCATGACTGGCTCTATATTTGAATTTTCTAAATTATTATTATTAGTCATTGGTGATTGAGAATATTCAGGCATATGTTTAATGTGTGATTTATCTATGTCTAAGAAAACAGATTTTGTAGCTATGTCAATTTTCTTGATTAATTTGCTAGGTAACAACAGGTAACTGTGATGTTCCGAAGATTGTAGACTTGGTAACGATGTAAAGCTAGTGACTATTATATTAACTTTGTGATTGTAATCTATAATTAAATCTCTTACTCTACCGATTAGCAAACCTTCTTTATCAATAACTGCAAAGTTTCTAATCTTTCTTATCAATTTGTTAAGCAAGTCGTGAACCTGAACTTGATTATTAATTAATTGTTTTTTCATTTTATTAAAATAAAAATATTTAAGTTATAAGACTGTGATATTGCTTTTTTTACAAGTGATTAAGTGCAGGTAAAATCAATCTGATTTACCTACACTTTTTGTGGAACTAGTGATCAGTCTTATGTTTATAGTTCAATACGGTTCAGTTAAGAAGAAATGTAGGTTGGGTTGAGTGCAAGCGAAACCCAACCTACGCTAGTTTTAGTTTTTAGCCTTAACTGAACCGTATTGGTTTATAGTTCTGTGTTCTCATCTTGCACTTAGCTATGAGATCAAGTTCACTTCTCAAAGTTTAAACCTGTTAAAACAGGCTATAATTCTGATTCACTTTGATATCTTCAAGGTTTAGCTGATTAGCTAGTAAATAGATTTACCGCCAGTAAAAAATCTAATGCAAGAATGAGTGTAGTCAATAATTCAACTCATGACAGACTATAAACAAACTTAAGCTAGTTACATCCATCATTAACGTTCATCAATGGGGAGATTAGGGCTATTTACATCCAATTCTTCCCGACGAATTGTGTCTTGAGCCTCAACAGTATCGCGCTCTACTTCTTTTCTAACTCTGACTTCTTCACGCAATACTGCTTCTTTACGAATTTCGGGAGTTTCTTCGTAGATATCCACGCGAGCAACTTCACCTTCACGGAAGTTTGCTTCACCAGGAGCAACTGCTCTACCTACTTCATTAGGAGTAACTCGTTCGACGACTACTCGTTCTTTTTCTATAGGAACTGCAACTCGTGCAGTTTCTGTTTCAACGTGCTTACCAACTGTTACTTCCCCAACTTTCTGACGTCGTTTATTAGCAATTAAACGTTCTTCGTATAGTCTGAGAGTTTGATGATTTTGCTCATTCAACCCAAACAAAGAAGGCTCGCGATCATAGGTGTAGCTATCACGATCATATACGGGAGTAGCACCAGTATAACCGCTAGTAGAAACTGGCTGATAAGGCATCTCGACACTAGTTTGATCAGTCAGAGGAGCGGATGCTTCTAGTGGTGCAGGATTGCGATATACACCCCGTACTCGTTCTTCATAATCGTAATCAAGAGTTTGACGTTCGTCGTATTCAGGTAAGTTATCTGCTTGCTCTCTAGTCATACCAATAACATAGACGCGATCGCTAGTATGATCTATGCGAGAACGTCCAATCGGTAATAATACTTTCTTACCAAAAATCCAGAAGCCCATGTCCACAACTAAATAGCGAAAATGACCTTCTTCATCTACTAAAACATCATGAACTGTACCAATCTTTTCATCAGTTCCTTCTGCATAAACACTCATTCCTTTGATATCATTTCCACCAAGAGCATCGCGGTAGTTAGAATCAAAATCTGTTAGTTTATAAAGAGCCATAATTGATCTCCCTAAGCTGTTTTTTATCTTTTCAGTACTACGCTATTAAGTTATTGAGCTTTATTTATCTTCCTAACGAGTGAATCAGTTTCTTAGGGATGTTATCTATGGATGTATTTTGGTGATCGGTGATCGGGGATCGGTGATCAGGGATCGGGGACACGGGGGACAAATGACCAATGACAAATGACAAATGACAAATGATCAATCGTAATTTCAGCTATCACCCCACTACCCTATTGTCAATGAGTACATGTTTCATATACTGGTGAGTAGATAGTAAAGATGAAGTTTTGTGAAGCGAGGGTAGGGCATGTACATTGTGCAAATCGCCTCCGAATGCGCTCCTGTAATCAAAGCAGGGGGTTTAGGCGATGTAGTTTACGGACTGAGTCGGGAATTAGAAGGTCGTGGGCATTCTGTTGAAATTATATTGCCCAAGTATGATTGTATGCGCTACGACCATATTTGGGGACTCCACGACGCCTACATCAACCTGTGGGTACCCTGGTATGACGCTGCAATCCATTGTTCTGTGTACTGTGGTTGGGTACATGGACGGATGTGTTTCTTTATTGAACCCCACTGTGAGGATAATTTCTTTAACCGGGGTTGCTATTACGGTTGTGATGACGATAACATGCGCTTTGCGTTCTTTTGCAAAGCAGCTTTAGAATTCTTGCTCAAAAGCAACAAGCGACCTGATATCATTCATTGTCATGACTGGCAGACGGGCTTAATTCCAGTCATGCTTTATGAAATTTACAAATATCATGGCATGGAGTATCAGCGCGTTTGTTACACCATCCACAACTTTAAGCATCAAGGACTTGGTGGTATTGATCTTCTCCGGGGAACAGGTTTAAACCGAGAGTCGTATTACTTCCAGTACGATCACCTACGTGACAACTTTAATCCCTTTGCTTTGAACTTGATGAAGGGGGGTATTGTTTACTCTAATGCTGTAACCACAGTTTCACCTCACCATGCTTGGGAAGCACAAACTACAGACATTGGCTGTGGTTTAGGTCATACCTTACATCTGCACCAGGGTAAATTTAGCGGGGTACTCAACGGGATAGATTATGATTTCTGGAATCCCGAAATTGACCGCTACATTCCTTACAACTACACCCAGGCTGATTTTGAACAAAAAGCATATAACAAAAAAGCTTTGCAAGAGCGATTGATGCTTGCTCATAGTGATAAACCAATTATCGCTTATATCGGTCGATTGGATAATCAAAAGGGTGTGCATCTTGTTCATCATGCAATTTATCATGCACTCAATAAAGGAGCGCAATTTGTTTTACTAGGTTCTGCAACAGAACCTGGAATTAATGCTCATTTCCAGCACGAAAAACAGTTTTTAAATAGTAATCCTGATGTTCATTTAGAACTAGGCTTTAATGAAGAATTATCTCACCTAATTTATGCCGGTGCAGATATGATTATTGTCCCTAGCAATTACGAACCCTGTGGTTTAACTCAAATGATCGGCTTAAAATACGGAACTGTACCCATTGTGCGTGGCGTTGGTGGACTTGTGAATACGGTATTTGACCGAGATTACGAGCAAAATTTACCACCAGAACTACGTAATGGCTACGTATTCTATGACACCGATGATTATGCTTTAGAATCAGCCATGGATCGAGCGATCGCACTGTGGTATGAAAAGCCACAAGAGTTTCGCCAACTAGCCCTTCAGGGTATGGACTATGACTACTCATGGAATCATCCAGGAGCAAAATATGTAGAAATTTACGACTGGATCAGACATAAGTGGTAAAGCTGAGATCATTCTCTAGCTTCAAGTTATTTACCCTGTAAGTCTACAACGTAGAAATTATCAATCTTTTACGTTGTAGACAAATACATGCCTAAATTATCAATACTTAAAGTCTAGCTTCAGAAAATACTATTAATATAATTTGATACTCCGTGATGACCATCACCAAACTCATATACTACCTGATCTTTATCCATGTTGTTGGGTCCACTTTTGATTTGTAGCCAAAATTTTTCACCATCACTAGTAGTTTTTATCAAATCCCAGCCTGATTTTTTAGGAGCTTTTTCAACTGTATCAGAACTAGTGAGTAGCAAGTCTTCTATAAAAAATCCCATAGATGTAACAATTGATCTAGTAGCTGCCATATAAACATTTAATCTGACAACTTCATTTGGAGTATCTAAATTAAGCGCTCTAATTAAAAATGGATTAGGATTTAATTTTTTTAAAGTTAGGCTTCTAATCATATCTAATTGTTTTTGAATAAAAACCCTACTAATAACAGCTAAATAATTTTCCGCTATTGTAAGATTGGGTGATAGAAATCCAGAGTTTTTATAAAAAAATAACTTTGTAATTTCTTCATCTGTTAATTTCAACACATTTTTACCAGATAGACTTTTTATGTTTTTAATATTTTCTTCTGTAAATTCTAAAAAATCTTTAATATCTGCAAAGTATGAAGCAAGAGAACGTGCTTTATTAGGGGTAAAACCAACTTCGTTGATTAATGCATATGCTAACATCTCATGAAACTGTTCTGACACCTCATTTTCTCCTAATTGTAATTACATAAATTTTTGATATTGTTCAATTTCAAAAAGTGAAAGCTGTTCAAAATATTTTTGTGAATTTGGCTTCTCGCCTTTAATTAATCCATATAAGTGTTTGCCAATAGCATAAGCCAATTGAACTGGTACCGAATTACCTATTTGTCTATATTTAGATGTTACGGAACCATAAAAAATCCAATTATCAGGGAAGGTCTGGATTCTAGCATATTCACGTACACTAAGAGGACGTAATTCAAATGGATGGCACATATCTGTAGCTTTCTGATGGGGACTAGTTGTCACAGTAGGAGATGGTTTATCCCAAGACAATCTTCTATAAAATCCAACCTTTCCCCCTCCGGATTGATAGGCTCCTCCCATAGCGTCAGGCTTTAATTCATCTGGTAAATATCTCCAGTTTTGACCTTCTTTCAATAGGGAAAGATATTTAAGACGTTGTTTGGAATAAGGAATATATTCTGGTTGTAAATCAGATAAATTGTTAAGAGCATTTCTAAGGGTTTGCCATTTCGGGAGTCCGTTCAAACCATTTCTATTGTGAGTAGGTTTTGGCAAAGTCACAAACTCACCATCTCGTGAACCGATAAATATTAGTCTAGCTCTAGTTTGTGGTACACCATAATCAGCAGCTTCTACTAATGCAGGAAAAGCAACTTTATAACCAATAGCTTTCATTTCAGCTAATACCACTTGAAGAGCTGCACCCTCCATTTCATCGGTTTCTAAACCAGGAAATCCTGTACCTCTTTGATTATGAGGTCTATGTCGAATAGGAGCTGAAAGTAATCCTTTGACATTCTCCATCAAAAAAAATCGAGGTTGAATTTCTTTAACGATGCGAATGAAATCCATAAATAAACTTCCTCGTGGGTCCATAACAGAACCACGCTTTCCTGCTGTGCTGAATGGTTGACAGGGTGGTCCTCCTGTCACTAAATCTACTTCACCAGGTAAAAGAGGTCTACCAAGTTCTAAAACACGTCCTCCTTCTTCCAATAATGTTTGTGATGAAACTACTCTTATATCTCGTGGTATGGCACTTTCAGCAAGATGAGGACGATTCAAAACAATAGTTTTTGTTGCATCAACATCTATTTCAACTACGCTTACCGTGTGAAAACCCGCTTGTTCTATACCTAAGTCAAGACCAAAAGCTCCTGCAAATAAAGCAATAGATGTTAACTGGTTATTAATCACATTGACCTCAAATTTTCAAGTTTAATTCAAATAGTCATCGGATATGATCATTATTTATTGATAAACTTCTGGATTTACACAATTAGGTAATCTTTCTCCTCTTAACCCAGCTATCAAATTATCAATAGCCATATTCGCCATTTTTTCTCGTGTTGGACGACTGGCGCTACCAATGTGAGGGGTAATAATTAAATTATCAAGACTCAATAATGGGCTATCAGTTGGTATTGGTTCTGGTTCTGTGACATCTATCGCAGCACCTGCAATTTCACCAGTACGTAAGGCTTGATACAAAGCATCAGGATCTACAATTGCTCCTCGTGCTGTGTTGATGAGAATTGCAGACTGCTTCATTAATGCAAATTCAGCTTCTCCAAATAAATGAAAAGTTTCTGCTGATAATGGTGTATGAATAGTGACAAAATCTGATGTCTGTAGCAAACTGGCAAAATCAGCAAACTCCACACCGAGACTTTGCTCTAATTCTGGGTTGCATCTGTGCCTACTAGTATAAATAATTCGCATATTAAAACCTTTAGCACGACGGGCAACAGCTTGACCAATCCGCCCAAAACCAACAATTCCCAACGTTGCACCCGCAATATCTGGCCCCAATAGCAGATCAGGTTCCCATGTTTGCCATAAATGCGATCGCACAAACCGATCCGCCTCCACCACTCGCCGCGCAGCAGCCATCAATAAAGCCCAAGTCAAGTCAGCAGTTGCATCTGTCAACACCCCAGGAGTATTACCAACAGGAATACCCCGCGCTGTCGCAGTTGGAATATCAATATTATCGAATCCCACAGCCATTTGACTGATTACTTTTAGAGTTTTTCCCACTTCTATCAACTGTTGATCAATTTGGTCAGTCAGTAAACACAGCAATCCGTCTACTTCTTTCACCTTCTCCAATAAAACTTCATAGGGAGGCGCTTGGCGTTCCGGCCAAACTTCCACATTTGCAACTTCTTCCAAACGGTGTAACTGCGTAGGTAAACGACGAGTGATCAAAACTTTAAAATAGGGCATATAAATGTTACAAGAGATTTGAAGATGGATGGCAATATATCCAACAATAATCAAAGATGCGATCGCAACCTTTAGTTGATTGAATTCCTGATGTTATTAGCTTTCTGTCTTAGCTAAAGGGCGGTAAGATAGATAATCGAGACCATACTTCCTCAATATTATGGGCAACACATTCGGGCATCTATTTCGCATCACTACATTTGGCGAGTCCCACGGCGGTGGTGTGGGAGTTGTAATTGATGGTTGTCCTCCTCAACTAGAAATTTCCACCGAGGAAATTCAAGTAGAACTCGATCGCAGACGTCCAGGACAAAGTAAAATTACCACGCCTCGCAAAGAAGAAGATAAATGCGAAATTCTCTCTGGAGTATTTGAAGGCAAAACTCTGGGAACACCGATCGCCATTTTAGTACGCAACAAAGACACTCGTTCCCAAGATTACGATGAGATGGCACTCAAGTATCGTCCTTCCCATGCAGATGCAACTTATGATGCTAAGTATGGTATTCGTAACTGGCAAGGTGGCGGTAGATCATCAGCACGAGAGACAATAGGTAGAGTTGCAGCAGGTGCGATCGCCAAAAAAATTCTTCGTCAAGTCGCCAATGTCGAAATCATCGGTTACGTCAAGCGCATCAAAGATTTAGAAGCTGTGATTGATCCTGAAACCGTTACTTTAGAACAAGTAGAAAGTAACATCGTTCGCTGTCCTGATGTTGAATGTAGCGATCGCATGATTGAATTAATTGAGGAAGTGCGGCGGCAAGGAAATTCTATTGGTGGTGTAGTAGAATGCGTAGCACGCAATGTACCCAAAGGTTTAGGTGATCCTGTTTTCGATAAATTAGAAGCAGACCTAGCTAAAGGAGTCATGTCTCTACCTGCTAGCAAAGGATTTGAAATTGGTTCTGGTTTCGCCGGAACTCTCCTAAGTGGATTTGAACATAACGATGAATTTTATATTGATGAAGCAGGTGAAATTCGTACTCGTACTAACCGTTCTGGTGGTATTCAAGGCGGAATTTCCAATGGAGAAAATATTATTATCCGTGTAGCATTTAAACCAACTGCAACGATTAGAAAAGAACAAAAGACTGTAACTAATGAAGGTGAAGAGACTGTTTTAGCAGGAAAAGGACGTCACGATCCTTGTGTGTTACCACGTGCAGTTCCGATGGTTGAAGCAATGGTAGCGTTGGTTTTATGTGACCATCTATTAAGACATACTGGTCAGTGTCGAGTTATATAAGTTTTGATAAGCTAATCGTCATTCATTTTTCCAAAATGATTAGCTTGTAGTAAGGGCTTTAGCCCTGGCTTTATGCAACTTAAATGCTCATTAGCTTACCAATTCCCAAAATGATTGATACAGATAGATTGGTAGAAGTCGGGCGCAGACAGCAATTGTCAATTCCATTTTCCACGCATCCAAAATCTAAAATCTAAAATCTAAAATTCGGTGAGCGGACAGATCCCCGACTTTTGAAAAGATACAGCTGGCGAATCAGGGGTGACACCCCTCACTGACGATTTTTCGTCATTCCACCAGATGTAGAGACGTAGCAATGCTACGTCTCTACAACCAATTTGTGGGCGAACGAGGGGTTTGACCCCCTATTCGCCAGCTGCATCTTTTCAAAAGTCGGGGATCTTCTGGCTCAAGATTTAGTTTGTGTAATTTTTTTCACTGTTTGAGCGATCGCTTTAGCATCTTTACCGTCAAAAGTTTGCTCGTCGCCATTCTTCCAGGTAATGAAACAGACAAATCGCCAAGACATTTGGATATGAATATCGCAAAATCGAATTTGACGAGCGTAACTTAAATTTAATAAACCTCTTGTGGGTGTTTGACAAAGAATCGGTTGTGGCATCATAGTTAATAAGACCTTACTGAATATAGTTGGGTGGGAGAGGCGTTGTCTACTTGGTCGTGGGAACGCCTCTCTTATTTGTATATTAATACGACTGTTTATTATTTTCAATACCTTTTTTGATATTATTTCATAATATTGTATATTGATAATAGCGCTGTGTATACTGGGTGTGTCGCGGGAGCAGAGACGCGAAATTACCTTGTGGGATCTTGCTACGCATTTCTACTTGACAAATAAAAGCAGCAAATCATACTCTAATTGAAGTGTGTTGAGTTTCATCTACACACCTCGCCCGAACCTTGAAAACCGCATAACTTCGTTGAAGTGTGTCGATGCCTTATGCAGCAAGGTTTCCAGGCTGCAAAATTGGCAACTTTCTGAAATTTTTTTTCCATTTTTCAGAGGTGTGTCGATTAGGGGGTCTAGAACCCTCTCTGTGTAAGCGTTCTAGATGTGAACTCTTTACAATCACATCGCCCCGAAAGGGGATGGAAACGCAACTAATTTTTCATTCACAAAATCCCAGCTTTTTTGACTTTACAATCACATCGCCCCGAAAGGGGATGGAAACCATAAGTCTATAAAATTAGGAGCATATCGGCAGTTTACTTTACAATCACATCGCCCCGAAAGGGGATGGAAACCACTTTAGTTTTACCTAGTGCTGGCAATATATCTCCTTTACAATCACATCGCCCCGAAAGGGGATGGAAACCCGCAGATGTTCCCCAGAAGGGTGTGGGCGCTTTTCTTTACGATCGCATCGCCCCGAAAGGGGATAGGTGTAACTATCAGTTGCTCATGTCGTAGATTACCTTCACCCCCTCACGGGGATTAAAATTCTTCATCTACGTGGCTTTTTAAAAGTTTATTCAACCAAGAACCGCGATAAATTTAATCATTTATTTGCGATCGCGTAGCGCCTACTTTGCACCATCGCTTTGACGTTTGTGGGTAACGTCGCGATGTTCTTTAGACCTCTGGTGAAAAAGAATGTAGTACTTCGCCACGCAAATTTTGACAGGTTGCGAGGGGTTAGATCCCCGACTTTTTAGAGGATACAGCTGGCGAATCAGGGGTGTCACCCCTCACCGAGATTTTTCGTCATTCCACCAAATGTAGAGACGTAGCAATGCTACGTCTCTACAACCAATTTGTGGGCGAATGAGGGGTTTGACCCCCTATTCGCCAGCTGTATCCTCTAAAAAGTCGGGGATCTATTACCTTCTAAGAATTTTGTGCAATCGCGTTTGATTGACGCCGGGGTATAAGCTTGAGAGTGCGTAGCGCAATTTTTGCCAAGTTTGGTACCAATTGAGGCTGGATGAGTTGTTTGTCAAATACGCTCATCCGTTGGGCGTTTTCTTCTAAACAGCTGGCTAGCAAAACTTCCGGCGTTAAATTATCTATAAAGCTACTAGCACCAGTGGCGGTAAAACCCTCTTGTTTTTCCTCATTGGAACCAGTAAAAATTTGAATCTTATCTTGCAGCGCTCTCTTATAATGCCAAACAGCATTTGTTCCCCGCAACCAATTGCTTCTACCGTCCTGAATTTGCTCGTAAGTCACCCAATTCACAAAAAACATGATGTGACGGGCTTCTTCATTCAAAACCACATCAAAAATTTCAAACAATGCTTCGCTGATATCAGTTGCGTGACGACGAGCAAGTCCAAATAAACCAAAGGCTAAGAAAGAATCAAGACACTCACCAAAACCAAAGTCAAGAAAAGCGGTTTTTATATTACTAGGAAGTACAGGTTCAGGAAGTGGGGAAATCTGAATATCGTAATAGTCGATCAGAAATTTAATCAGTTTACCATGACGTTCTTCCTCCATAGCTTGCAGAGCGATCGCTTCTCGTAATAAAGGATCGCTCATTGTCTGGGCGAAGGCGTTCACCATCACTCCTGCTTCTTGTTCTGTTTCGAGTGCTTCTCTCCAAAAGGGAATACCGCGCAGGCTTTCGAGACCTACAGTATCAAGATTAGGCCAAGGAAGTTTTTCAGGCTCATACTTCACGTGACTTTCGATGAAACTGCGACAAAAAAGTTCTTTGTGGTCTTTGCTTCCTATTTTCATATTTTGGGGATTGGGGATCGGGAATTAGGGATTGGGGAGTGCTTGGAGTGGGTTTCAAACTAGAACTTTCAGGTTTCAAACTAGAACTTTCGGATTCAAAACTAGAACTTTCGGGTTTCAAACTAGAACTTTCAGGTTTCAAACTAGAACTTTCGGATTCAAAACTAGAACTTTCGGGTTTCAAACTAGAACTTTCAGGTTTCAAACTAGAACTTTCAGGTTTCAAACTAGAACTTTCGGGTTTCAAACTAGAACTTTCGGGTTTCAAACTAGAACTTTCGGGTTTCAAACTAGAACTTTCGGGTTTTAAATTAGACGCTCATGTGATAAATCACACAACGAAACCATGAAAAATACAGCAGATTTCAACCAGCATGAGGTATAGAAAACCCCACCCGCGCTACGCGCACCCATTTTTAAGACAATTTATGCTTTTGCGGCTGCTTGGGTATGACGTTCTTTGAGGTAAGCAAAAAATTCACGTCCCTCACGCAGGCGACGCACTAACATTTGTGGATCGGTCAGCATTTCACCGACAATTGGGATGATGGCTTTGGGACGGAAGTAAAACTTACGATACATTCGTTCAACAGCATCTTCAATATCAGCACTGGAAAGATTCGGATATTGTAGTGTAGACATTTGAATGCCAGAATTAGCAACTAAAGAATTATCACTAAACCAACCATTATCCTGTGCTTGCTGATAAAGTTCTGTCCCAGGATAAGGAGCAGCAATAGAAACCTGAATTGTATGAGGACTCAAATCGCAAGCGAAGCGAATCGTTTCTTCAATGGTTTGCTGACTTTCGTTTGGTAAACCGATAATAAATGTGCCGTGTACAGTGATACCAAGTTTATGACAGTTTTCCATAAATTTACGGGCAACTTCCAGCTTAATTCCTTTCTTAATACCGTCTAATATTTGCTGATTACCCGATTCAAATCCTACTAATAGTAGACGTAAGCCGTTGTCCCGTAGTTGCTTGAGAGTATCGTAATCTAAGTTAGCACGAGCGTTACAACTCCAAGTCAACTTCAATCGCTTCATATGTTCGCTAATGGCGATCGCTCGCTGCTTATCAATCGTAAATGTATCGTCATCAAACATATATTCCCGGACTTTGTCGCCAAAGATGGCTTTCGCTTCTTCCATCTCGCGTCCCACTGCTTCTGGGGTTTTATGACGATACAGGTGTCCACCAATCGTTTGCGGCCAAAGACAGAAGGTACATTTTGCTGGACAACCGCGCCCAGTATAAAAAGAAATGTATGGATGCAGCAAATAGCCAATAAAGTATTTTGTAATATCTAAATCACGGGCGTAAATTGGCAACACACTGGGCATAGAATCCCAATCGTGAATCAACGGACGGTCTTCATTATGATGTATCTTACCTTGGCGATCGCGATAGCTTAGACCTTTGATGCTATCCCAAGGCTTGTCTTCTGCCAGTTCTTTACAGGTATAGTCAAATTCGTGACGACAGACAAAGTCAATTATGGGATTTTCCTGTAGCGTCTGTTCTGGTAATACTGCCACATGCGCTCCAATTAAGCCAATCTGTGCATCTGGATTTTGAGCTTTAATGGCTTCAGCACACTTCACATCATTAGGTAGGGAAGGTGTACTGGTGTGCATAATTACTAATTCGTACTCTCTAGCAATTTTCAGCACATCTTCCACTGTTTGTGCATGGGGAGGCGCATCCACAAGTTTGCTATTAGGTACAAGAGCAGCAGGTTGTGCTAGCCAAGTAGGATACCAGAAAGAGGTAATCTCCCGCTTGGCTTGGTATCGAGAACCTGCACCACCATCAAACCCATCGAAGGAAGGAGGACTGAGAAATAAAGTTTTCTTCACAGGTATATATATCTCCATTAAATAATTTGCAGCTTGTAATTAACTAAACGGTCATTTGATTTTAGATTTTAGGTTTTGGATTTTGGATTTTGGACTCCGTCGTGAGCGCTCAGTCGAACGATTTTGGATTTTGGATTGACTCCACTTAGGTCATCTGCTTCTTCTATACCATCAAAAGAAGTATCGGTCACATAATAAATTACACAACGAGGACATGAAAATCTATTCCCCGATCCCCGATTCCCGTACTCTATGAGAAGCCGCTGACGCGTCTACGCGTAGCGTCTCCTCTGGAGAATCCCCAATCCCTATGTTTTCATTGCAACTAACTTACCTTGTTTTGTGATTTTCAATTGCTGTCCTCGCCATTCAATTGTGTTACCAACAAAGCAATAGCACCAGATTGCAAAGTCAATTAAATCCCATAAAGGAATCAGCCACAAATATTTTTTAGCAGCAGAATCGTTAAGAATTTTGACGCCCACAACCCAACCCATTGTTAATCGCATTATCCAAGTTATAAATAGTGCAGTCCAGCCCACTATTGATTCTCCTGTAGTAATTAGTAGTAGCAAGCTGGTAATGGTGCCATAAGTAAAAATCAATCCTAAATAACCCCAAGGACGAGAAACCCGTGTACAGCGCGCCCAACGAATCTGACGATTGATAGAATCAGCTAGGGTTGTGGTTGTTAGTACATGCTCAACTACATAATCAGAAAGGACAACTTTGTAGCCTGCTTGAGCTGGAAGGTAGCCGAGTTGAAAATCGTCTGCGAGATAATCAACGATCGCCTCTAATCCTCCTATTTTCTCCAACACTTGTTTACGAATGACAATAGTAGAACCAAAGGCAAATTTTATACCTTCAAGTTTGTTACTTACTAAAACACCTGCATGAAAATCAGTCGCAGTACCAATAGCTTCTAAAGTTGTTACCCAGCTCTGTGCTGAAGAACGATACAAGCAGGTGACGACACCAACTTCTGGATCTTGATATGGTTGAATGATTCGTTGCAAATAGTCATTTGTGACTTTGATGTCACTATCAGCAATCAGCAGAAATTCATATTTGGCAAATTGTATGGCGTTTGCTAAATTGCTGATTTTCAGGTTTGTACCAATAGTGCGATCGCTAATTATCAACTGAATATCCACTTGAGGAAAGTCATTGATTATTTGCTTAACTAAAGGTATGGCAGGGTCTTGATTGTCACGAACGCTAAAAATAATCTGATAAGCAGGATACTGCTGTCGGCAAAAAGAAGCCCAATTTTCGTAAGCATCAGCGTCAAGTCCACAAATCGGCTTCAGAATCGTAATTGGTGGATGAAATTCTGTAGCAACTGGATAGCGATGCTGAAAAAAGGCGATCGCCGCATAGATTGCATAACAGTAAAACCAAACAGCTACTAGGCAGAGAATTAATAGCAGGAAATTAATAATAATAGTCGGCTCAAAAATACTCAAGCAATTTAAGTTCCAAAAGTCTCATCGACTAAAGTATAAAAAATAGTGTGCGATCGCAACGAAACAGTATACCAAAAACAAAAGCGCCCTCCATTTTGGAGGGCGCTTTCTCATCTATTTAATTGTAAAGACTTACTGCATCTCGACTATCTGAGGATTAACCGTTGATAGCGGGAGCAGAGATTGCAACAGGTGCAGATTCAGCAGCAGCCAAGTCGAGAGGGAAGTTGTGAGCGTTACGCTCGTGCATGACTTCCATACCCAAGTTAGCGCGGTTGATGATGTCTGCCCAAGTGTTGATCACGCGACCTTGTGAGTCAATTACTGATTGG
>NZ_JBHFLM010000234.1:0-1576 GCF_041928655.1 Pelatocladus sp. BLCC-F211
TGTTGTTTGCCTTTTCACTCATAACTCCCAATCTGGAAGCAATTGAGTTGGTGGCTTCTGCCAATTGACGCATTGTCGTTTCCATCCGCAACAGGTCTTTTTGACTCTCTGTAGCTGCTGTGGTTGTCGCTTGTGACATGACTGCTACTTCCTCCATTGTTTTAACGAGTTCCTTGGAGGTGGCAGATATTTCTCTAGCAGCAGCAGCGACTTCGTTGGTAGATGCTACCTGCTCTGTGACTGTGACTTCTAGTTGTTTGCCAGAAGTGGCTATTTGGCTGCTGGAAGAGCTGACTTGTATGAGCAAACTGGAAACTTGCTCTGCTATTTGTCGGGCGATTAAAACTCCGAAAATGATGGCAGTGACAGGACCAATAATAATCCCTAAACAAATCCAGAAGATGCTTCGAGCTATATTCTGCTGGACTTCTTTCTGTGTATCTACGATGTAACTTTCATTAAGTTGTAACAGCTTCAAAGCTTGCTCGTCAGTTGTTTTAAATAATGGTTCTTCCTTAGTTGCTCCATCGGAATCCATACGCTGACGTAAAGTCAAAGCAGCTTGCAGGGTAGCAAGCTCTGATGAGGTTTCTTTTTGCTGACTAATTAATTCACCTTGTTTTTTCCAGGGATTGCGAATACCAAGTTGAGTGTAATCTTGCTCAATCTGTAAAAATCTCTCATGAGCTTGCTTCCAGCTTTCCAAACTCCGCTTAAATGTTTCATACTCTTTCTTCTCTTGCTCAGTTAGCGGCGTTGCTTCATACTGTTTCAGCCCTTCGTCAACTTGTTCCCAACCAGACTTCATTTGTGCTAGTGTATTCTGTCTTTCAACATCGGTCATTTCCGGATCGAATAACAACCGTTCTGCTGATTGGATTTGTGTCTGTCCTTCGTTAATTTTCCATATCCCAGAAATACTGGGGATGTGATTGTTGATCAGGATGTCAATGTAAGAATTTAACTCGTTGGTGATGAACCATCCCAACAAGGCAACTATAAGTACGATCAGTCCCATGAACAAAAATGAACTAATCAGTCGCGTTTGCAAGGTCATGTTTTTAAACATAAAATTTATTCCGTAAGCTGCTTGACGGGGAATTTTACATACTGCTTGATACTTAGAATTCCCAAAAAACGCACAATAGCTACAGCTTGCAGAGAAAGAATTTACACAGCCCCACGTATAATAGACATAGGCGTGAAATTAATTATGCGTTACCCAAAATCCTTGTAGAGACGTTGCAATGCAACGTCTCTACATTATTTTTTGGAGAGGTGTAATGGTGTTAAAGTTTTCGGTTTGATGAGATATAAAATCTTCTCTATTCACCTGGAAGCGGGAAATCTCTTGGCGCAGTCCTTGAGCAACTTGATTGAGTTGAGCGATCGCATGATTAATTTCCCGCAAAGAATCCACCGTTTGTACCGAAGCACTACTCAACTGCGTCATCGCTTCACTAATTTGCAGCGCTCCCTGAGACTGAATTTCCATACCTTGGTTGACTGCTTCAAATCGTGGTGTTAAATGTTGTACTTGTTCAATAATTTGTGTGGTTTGCGTACTAATACGGGC
>NZ_JBHFLM010000235.1:0-5781 GCF_041928655.1 Pelatocladus sp. BLCC-F211
GCAGGGGTCTTTAATTCTAGCTCGCAACGCTTTTGGCAAACCCGGAAGAACTGATTCTGCAATTACCGTTCCATACCAATCGGAGTCAAAACTATAAACAATGACTCGATCAGCGCTAATCGCTTTGCGGACTTCTTCAACGGTAGCTTTGAGGACATCTTCTTCGTTGAGTGATTCCCGAATCTGGCGGGTAATATCTATAAATATGTGAGCTTGATCGACTTTCGTATCTATCTGTTCTAACAACTTCGTGTAATTGAGGGCAAATCCCACTTGTGTCGCAATTTGACCGAATAAATCAATTTCATATTGCTGCCAATTACGGGGTTTAGAACACTGATGTGCAATTAATAAGCCAAATAGCTGGTCTTTCTTAAGAATAGGTGCAACTAAATTGGCTTTGACAGCAAATTGTTCTAGCAATCCAATATGACAATCAGCTAGATTCGCTTGATAAATATCATCGATCGCACGGACACGGCCATTTTGATATTGTTCTACATACTCTCCTTGAAAGCAAGGGTCTAAGATTGTTGCCCGCAAAGCATTTGGGAAACCAAATGCCACTGATTCTGCCACAAAGGTTCCATCTCCATTGGAATTGAAGCGAAAGATGGCGACGCGGTCAGTTTGTAAGGCGGCGCGAACTTCTTCAACGGTAGTTTTAAGAACATCTTCTTCCTTGAGCGATTCCTGAATGCGACGGGTTATGTTTATCAATACGTGGGCGCGTTCAGTTTCGAGTTCTTGTTTCCATAGCAATTGCGGAAGTTGTTCTTGTAGAAAGTTGATATTTGTCTCTAAAACAACTAGTTCATTGTTGCTGGGAATCAGAGTACGAATATTTTCACCTTTTCGACGTAGCCTGTTCACCATTGTGGTAGAGATTGCAGCAGCATTTAGGATGGGACGAATGGCACGATTAGTTAAAATTACAGCGATCGCAGCTGCTAACACTGTCGCTGTCCCCGTTCCAATTAACAGAAGTGAAAGTTGTTTGTGTAGTGCTTCGGTCTCTGCTAGCTCTGTAGCGCCTAGTTGTTTAGTTTGAGGAATTTGCTTATTAATTAACTTATTGCCAAAGTGATAAGTTGTTGCAGTCCCAAAGGCCAGTACTGGAAGCATACTGACGGCGACAGCCCAAACTGTTGCTTTTGCCTTCAAACTCCAATCCTTTCGTCCCCATTGTTCTTGACGAAGAGACTGTTGAAGGCTTATTGACTGCTTTGCAGGGTCTGTTATGGTCGAGTTCCCTGTATCTTGTTGACTACTCTGCAATTGATTAACCTTTTTTTTGTCAACTTGCTTTTGAGGAGAAGGCTGAGTCATAAATAAAGTCTTAATTACGTTGCAAAAATTGATTAAAAAAAGATAAACTACCACATTCAGTTCATCAACTGACGAAGTAGGGTAATGCACTTATTGAAATTGCTGCCGAGTCAAAGATAGAGTCAAAAAATAACTTTTTTTACTGGGTTTTATGTAAGGCTTTTATATAGGGGTGTACTTACCACAAATAAAGTAAATTTTTGTGAGAAGACCCCATACATCCTCTAAAACCTCTAATTTGTTTTGTGTTCACTGTCTAGCCTTTATGTCTCTATATACAGAGTTTGATGCCCCGAATAGATAAATTAGTGTATTTAATATATTAGTGTTTAATTTAACAAAATTATATTCTAAAAGTTTTTTAATTGGATAAAGTACAGTTAGTAGCTGTATACTTAGATTCAGAAAGCAGCTAAGAACTATCAGTCAGTGTTGGATCAGAACTTCTGAAATCTAGAGTTTTTGTTTATTTATAATAATTGATACCAGTAAATTCCCAAGTTCCTCTACTTTCAGAATAAAACAAGTAAGTATTTGTATAAATTAGAACTAAATTTCTATTAAGCAAAACTTGCTGCAATATCAAGATGTTATATTCTGACTTTTATATAAAGCCTAATCAAGTTTTTTATGCATCAACACTCTTTAAAAAATGACCATTGACTATTGACCATCTCACTTCAATTGTTCAGCTATGCGATCGCCCTGATTGGATGAAGAAAAGGGGACTGGGAAAGACATAAAGCCAATCTCCAATCCCCATCACCAAACCAACCAACTACTAACTCAAATGGTCTTGTGATTACTATTTGAGTGCTTTTTGTGACGATTTATCGATTTCAGCTAGCTTTTCAGCTTCTTCATCGCTTTCAAGAATACCGAATTCAATCAGCAATGCTTCTAGCTCATCCATCTCGATGGGTGTAGGAATGGTAAGATTGGTATTATTGATGATTTTTTTCGCTAGCGTGCGGTATTCATTACCTTGATTAC
The DNA here is from genome assembly GCF_041928655.1 of Pelatocladus sp. BLCC-F211. Taxonomy (NCBI): domain Bacteria; kingdom Bacillati; phylum Cyanobacteriota; class Cyanophyceae; order Nostocales; family Hapalosiphonaceae; genus Pelatocladus; species Pelatocladus sp. BLCC-F211. The sequence continues at coordinate 2,323 of NZ_JBHFLM010000235.1, forward strand.
TGTCAGGTGCGTACTCGTTCACAGTCATACGACGTAACTCTGCGTGTTGCACGATGTTGTCGCGAGGTACGTAGTGGATCATTTGGGTATTTAAGCGTGATGCTAGGGTTTCGATGAGTTCGATTTCGCGATCAACGTTACGACTATTACAAATTAAACCACCCAAGCGCACGCCGCCAGTGTGGGCGTACTTGAGAATACCGCGAGCGATATTATTTGCAGCGTACATCGCCATCATTTCACCAGAGGTAACGATGTAGATTTCTTGGGCTTTACCTTCACGAATAGGCATGGCAAAACCACCGCAAACAACGTCACCTAATACATCGTAGCTGACAAAGTCAACATCTTGGTAAGCGCCGTTTTCTTCTAGAAAGTTGATGGCGGTAATAATACCACGACCAGCACAGCCTACACCTGGTTCAGGACCACCTGATTCCACGCAACGTACGTTACGAAATCCAGTGAGCATGACTTCTTCTAGTTCTAAATCCTCTACTGCACCGCGTTCAGCAGCCAAGTGGAGAACAGTGGTTTGAGCTTTACTATGTAGCATCAAACGGGTGGAATCTGCTTTAGGATCACATCCAACAATTAAGATGCGCTGACCCATTTCTGCCATAGCAGCAAGGGTATTTTGAGATGTGGTGGATTTGCCAATACCACCTTTACCATAGAATGCTATCTGTCTAATCTTTTCGTCGGACATGATGAGTTTTCTCCTAAAATTCTTCGATTTGATAGGTAGGGTTGAGAATCAGACATATTCAGTACAGTGGAGTGATCGCAGTGACCGTGTACTCATAGCCATACCCATCAAGAACCACAAAGACAAAAAGTGCCTATTGGGAATGCAGAGCAGATGACGGTATTGCACAGCTAAAAATGCTTCGCTTTTGGTCAGTTGTTAGTTGCTGTTGAGGACTGACCAACAAGCAATAGTTATTTAACTGCTGATGGAGTAAATGCGATCGCACGGTGAACACTATAGAGTGGCGTATTAATTATTAATTTAGAATTTACGCAGAGTATTCCCTTAATTTATTTCTACAACCAACGCTTGTGTTGTAATCCACTCTAAATGCTTGCAACCTTCCAGTTTTGCCAGTAGATAGTCGCCTACAACTTCATATTGGGAATGAACCAAACAATCTTTTTAGGTACTAAGTAACTGATGTACTGACATGATTCTGTAATGTTCCGTATCCTATCCTTTCGTTTTACAACTAGCAATCACAACTAGCTTGTGAAATTTTTCTATATCCTCTATGGACTGGATCTGGACTTGAACTGATTTGTTTGACTCTCGACTTCACCATCAGCCAGAATCATCAGGTTTTATCTCTCAATTACAAAGAGTTATGATCAATTTAACTGTATTCGTCAATACAAAAAACCGCATCAGGTTGATTCTTGCATTTTTTTAAGGGGCGATCGCACTTGTCCCGTTATCGTTTTATGCTTGGTTGACATAAATGTTAAAAGTTCCCTTCCCGTCAAATTTTTAGATATGATTCAAATTCTTGATTCTACCTTAAGAGAAGGGGAACAAACTCCTGGAGTTTATTTTTCTCCTGCAACAAAGTTAGCAATTGCTCAGTTTTTAGACCTGGTAGGAGTTGATATTATTGAAGTTGGTAATCCTGTAGTTGATAGGGAAATTGCTTTAGCCATAACTCAAATTGCTAATGCTGGACTCAAAGCAAAGATCGGCGCTCATTGTCTTTGTCGAATAGATGATGTGAATCAAGCACTGGATTGTGGCGTCAATTTCTTAGGAATTTTCTTTAGTGTTTCTCAGCAACGATTGCAACAGGACTACAACATAGGTTTAGAGTCAGCTATAGAGAAAATTGTCGAAGTAATAACCTATGCGAGAAAACAGAAAGATAACTTATTAATTCGTTATACACCAGAAGATACGGTTCGTTCTCCTTTAGAAAATGTGATTGAAGCAGCGATCGCAGCGTTAAAGGCAGGAGCTAATATTATTAGCATCGCTGATACAACTGGATATACAACACCATTTCATCCAATCCGTAGTCTTTATAATTATGTGAAAACTCTCAAGGAAGAACTCGCAAAACAGGAATTATATCCACAAATAGAGGTTCATTGTCATAATGATCGAGGTTTAGCTTTAGCGAATGCACTGGATGCTTACAGAGCAGGTGTTAATATTATTGACGTGACAGTTATGGGACTTGGAGAACGAGCGGGTATTGTCGATTTAGCTGAATTACTTATAAATTTAATTGACACAGTTGAGGAAAAGCATTGTTGGGAACTGAGTTATTTACAGGAATTATATGATTTGGTAAGTAAGCATTCTCATATCTCTATTTTTCCTCATCACCCAGTAATCGGAAAAAATGCTTTTACCCATTATGCAGGTATTCATGTAAATGCCGTGGCTAAAGATGAAGCCCTTTATCAAAGTTTAAATCCAGAAATTTTAGGGACAAAAAGCAGCTTGGCATTAGGAATACAATCGGGATATACTGCGATTGAATTGGCTCTTCAACAAATTGGTAGAAGCGAACTGATAAAAGATAAAGAATTAGTTGCTAATATTCTCTTCAAAATTAAAGAAATTGCCAAAAGAGGTACTCCTATAAATATTGAAAAAGAGTTACCAGCAATTGTGGAAAGTTGTGCAATCACCAAGATGATTACTAAGTAAGATAGCCTAAATAACAAAAAGTTTGTAGTAAGGACTAAAGTCCTTACTACGAACTTATTTCAACAATTTTTAGCTCTTGCTCTGTTGTCTATAATAATTAATTACCTGCTCAATAAATTTTTGCCAATGATGATCGGGAATCCAAATTTGATGTAAATCTTTCTCTGCTTCTGCATGATTTATTCCTTTACATAGGCGACGGTAAAGATACATAAAAACAGAAACTCTCTTATTAGCAGCGCAATGTACAAACACCTTTTTATTTGTGTTGGTTTCCATGACTTGGAAAAAATCTTTGACATTCTCATAAGTTGGTTTTTCCCAAGCTACAGGAATATGAATATATTCCATCTCTTGAGATTCCACTATTTCTTTTTCATTCGTTAAAGCATTGGGAGACTCTGGTAATGCTAGATTTACAACTAGTTGGTATCCTGCTTCTTTGATGAGTGTAAATTCTTCTTCAGTGAGTTGTCCTGATGTCGCAATCAAATCTGATATTTGCAGGAAATTGTAAATATTCTCAATACAATTGTGGGACATTTTTAAATGTGTGAAGCAAATTGTTAATTTTCGATAACTGAGTCTCAGTTATTTACTTAATTCAGACTGACAGCTATCATGTCCGTTGAAATACAATACGGTTCAGTTAAGGCTAAAAACTAAAACTAGCGTAGGTTGGGGAGCCAGTGCGTTGCGGGGGTCCCAAGAGTTGTAGCACCTGGCGTTTGAGGAACGTAGACGCGCCCTGCGCGGCTGATCGCAGAGTAACCCAA
>NZ_JBHFLM010000236.1:0-47267 GCF_041928655.1 Pelatocladus sp. BLCC-F211
TAGAAGATTGGATAGATAGCTTACCAAACCCAGAACCAATGCAGGATAAATCCTGCGGTCAGCCTTCATCCCCTGTCTGAAGCACGAAAATCGCAACTGTGTTGCTGTTTCTCAGGGGTTTTCGGCATTTTTTCTTATAAATAGCTGCTAATTCATCTACATCATCTAGGGTGAAATGTCGCAAAATTAGGCGAGGTGTTTCAATCACAATCATCTGGTTTTTAGATTTAAGATTTTGAACTGTTTCTTAGATTTGGGTCTATCAATTTCATCAGATGAAATGTTTTATAAGACACAATTCATTCTATACTTTCTTGAGTTTTTGCTAATTTTTTATAAAAAATACTACTTTGGATAGATGACCTATGGGAAAGTTTTAGAGAACCAATTCAAGAACATCTTGAGGGTGCAACTTATGAAGCTAGAGCAGTACCATCTTGCCCAGGTCAATACTGCAATTTTACGTACGCCATTGGATACACCAGAGATGGCTGATTTTGTCGCTCAAATTAATCGGGTGAATGCGATCGCTGATGCTGATCCTGGATTTGTTTGGCGCTTACGCAGTGAGGGTGCAGACGATGCTACCAGTATTCGTGCTTTTGAGGATGAGCGGATTCTCATCACTCTAACTGTTTGGAAGTCTTTGGAAGCTTTATTAAATTACGTCTATCGTAGCGATCACGCAAGTATAATGCGCGATCGCCGTCGTTGGTTTGAAAAATCAGATCAACCCAATTTAGCGCTGTGGTGGATTCCCGCAGGACACACCCCTAATATTGCAGAAGCTAAGGAACGGCTAGAAATTTTGCAACTTTATGGTTCTACCCCGCAAGCTTTTTCTTTCAACAAGCCATTTCCTAGCCCTGATTTAGTTATAACGATGGCTAGCTGAAAACCCCTGAGAAGCAAGCACGTAGTGCTGTTCTTCGCAACCCTATCTGAATCTGTGAAAATTGAGAGATTCAGACCCCCGACAAATGCGAAGTCGGGGATCTTTTTTTTTGATAATGCATTGTAACTGTCCATTCTTAAATAATCGTGTAGCGATCGCTCGACTGATAAAAATTAAATTCGCAATTATTTTTGCTCAAATTCTCAACTTCTACGAAAAGTCCGAGTCCGGTAGCTGCTACCCCAGATAAAATAGTTAACAAATGATGCTTGCTAGCTAAATCATGACGCCTTCACAAGACGCAAACACTGCAACTGCTCCGGCTGCTTCTGGTACAGACTTTGAAACCGACGAGCAAAAAGAAACCAATCCTTTGGATGAACTACCAGGAGAGGTCGAAATGACCCTTTTTGAGCATCTAGAGGAATTACGACTGCGGATTTTTTATGCGCTGATTGCTGTAGCAGTAGGTGTTATTGGCTGCTTTTTTGCTGTCAAGCCAATAGTTAAGTTATTAGAAGTGCCAGCCCAAGGAGTAAAATTTCTCCAACTAGCACCCGGAGAATACTTTTTTGTCTCTCTGAAAGTTGCAGGTTACACTGGCTTGCTTCTTGCCAGTCCCTTTATTCTGTACCAAATCATCCAATTTGTACTACCAGGATTAACTCGCCGAGAACGTCGCTTGTTGGGTCCGATAGTTCTAGGATCAACTGTGCTGTTTGCAGCAGGTTTAGTATTTGCCTATTCCCTACTGATTCCAGCTGCTTTAAAATTCTTCATTAGCTACGGTGCAGATGTCGTAGAACAGTTATGGTCAATCGACAAATATTTTGAATTTGTTTTATTGCTACTTTTCAGTACAGGGCTAGCATTCCAAGTACCGATCATTCAGCTTTTACTTGGTACTTTAGGAATTGTCTCGTCAAAACAAATGCTTTCTGGCTGGCGTTATGTCATTTTAGGTGCAGTAGTTCTAGGTGCTGTCATTACACCTTCTACAGATCCCCTTACCCAAAGTCTCCTAGCAGGAGCCGTACTAGGGCTATACTTTAGTGGAATTGGACTAGTCAAGCTTATCGGGAAGTAAGACATGGGGGACAAGGGGGACACGGGAGACACGGGAGACACGGAAAATATCTCTTTCAGACTCCCCAATCCTAGTAGTATGTTCGTAATTTTGAATTTTGAATTTTGAATAATTTTTACTTTAGTGCAAATAGATATTCTTAACCAATTTGATGTTTTAGTAATCGGTGCTGGCGCTGCTGGACTGTATACAGCACTTTGTCTACCACAATCCTTACGAGTTGGTCTGATTACCAAAGAAACAGTGAGTTTGTCTGCTAGTGATTGGGCGCAAGGCGGTATTGCTGCTGCGATCGCTCCAGATGATTCACCACGTTTACACATTGACGATACAATCAAAGCTGGCGCGGGTTTATGCGATCGCCCCGTAGTTGAATTCCTGGCTGAACACGCCCCAAGCTGCATTCAATCTCTGGTAGGATTAGGGGTTGCTTTTGATCGCCACGGTAGTGATTTAGCTTTAACTTTAGAAGCAGCTCACTCTAAGCACCGGGTTCTCCACGCTGCTGATACCACAGGAAGAGAAGTAATCACCACTCTCACAGCCCAGGTACTACAACGTAAAAATATTCACGTCATTCAACAAGCTTTAGCATTGAGTTTGTGGATAGACCCCCAATCACAAGCCTGTCAAGGAATTAGCTTATTTTATCAAGGTAAAATTACATGGGTAAGAGCTGGTGCAGTAGTGCTAGCAACAGGTGGTGGTGGTCAGGTATTTGCTCAAACCACTAACCCAGCTGTAAGTACTGGCGATGGAGTCGCGATCGCCGCTCGTGCTGGGGTAATTCTCAGAGATTTAGAATTTGTCCAATTTCATCCGACTGCTTTAACTAAACCAGGAGCAGAACGTTTTTTAATTAGTGAAGCTGTACGTGGTGAGGGAGCGCACTTAATCGATCATGAAGGGCGACGTTTTACCTTTGATTATCATCCTGCGGGTGAGCTAGCTCCCAGAGATATCGTCAGTCGGGCAATTTTTAGTCACTTACAAAACAGCACCACAGATCCCGCAACAGCCAACGTGTGGTTAGATATGCGCCCTATCCCTGCTGACAAAATTCGTCACCGTTTCCCCAACATTATTAATGTTTGTCAGCGTTGGGGTATCGATGTTTTTTCTGAGCCAATTCCCGTCGCCCCTGCTGCCCATTACTGGATGGGTGGTATTCTCACAGATATGATGAACCGTACCAATATTCCCAATTTATATGCTGTGGGAGAAACTGCAAGTACAGGGGTACATGGTGCTAATCGCCTTGCTAGTAATTCTTTACTTGAATGTATTGTTTTCGGCGCACAAATGGCCCATTTGGAAATTAAGAATGAGTTAATCAGTGAAGAAGCAGCCCCAACAGCAGAGGAATTTACTATAGATGTGGATGATTGGCAAAAACAACAAGTATATTTAGAAGGTTTACGCCAAAAAATTCCCCGCTTAGTGTGGCAATATGCTGGTATTTGTCGAGAACAGTCAGGATTAGAAATTGCGATCGCCACTGTAGAATCTTGGCAGCAAGATTTTGCTGATCTACAACTCAGTCAATTTTTACTTTGTTTACTTCCAAAACAAAGCGTTACTCTCAAATTGCCAGATGTAGAACGACAATTAAGACTCTGGGCAGAAACTCATAATTTATTAGATGTAGCTTATTTAATCCTCAAAAGTGCTGCTTTTAGAAAAGAAAGCAGAGGAGGACACTATCGCCTAGACTATCCCCAACCAGATCCTAACTGGCAAGTTCATACACTGGTACAGTACCAAAATTGGTGGAAAGCACCTGTATTGGAATAGGTGTTTATGGTTATACCATTTCACTAAAACCTTGGTACAAATACAGATCCTGTAGAGACGCGATATATCGCGTCTCTACAAAATTTATGTGTATCGTGATTAACGTGAAATGGTATTAGTGGTTTGGTGGTTGGTGAACAACAAGATCCCCGATTTTTTTAAAAAGTCGGGGAGCTGGTTTTCTCAATTGCAGAAAAGAAAATTTATGGTCGTCTTAAAATATACTTAAAATTGCGCGCTCCTGCGTAATTACTAATATTTGCTAACTCCTCTAAATTTTGCGCCCCTGCATAGGTTTTTCCATTGATAATCCAACTGGGATAGCTTTGAATTTTAGCCGCCCGACACTCATCTTTAAGCCCATTTGGGTTATCAGTAGGAGCGCAATCGATATGATCAATTTCGCTGTAAGCTTCTTTACCAAAAAGTAATTTTTGTTCATGGCAGTGAGGACACCACCAAGCAATGTATTCTTTAGCACCTATTTTTTTGAGATGACGTGCGAGTGCAATTTCTGCCTCACTAGAAGTAGTTGTAACTTCCCAACCCACACCTGGTTTGGGTTCTTCTACTGGTTTGAAACTGATGATTGCTGGTTTCCCAGGATTTTCTACAATGGTGACGCCGCTATTGTTATTTGGTGGAGGAGCATAAATAGCGAGAGTACCAATGAGTGTCACCATACCAACTACAATGCCAGTAAAAAGGATTTGCCCAATATCCTCCCAAGCACGACCAACAATCGTTAGCACCAACATACTGAAGGAAAAAATTGCTGAGGCCACACAGTAGATACACAGTGCTTTAATCTTGAATACCAGTAGGTAAATCAAAAAGCTACTGAATACCGACATGGCGATCGCTCCGATCAGAAGCAGTAACCAAGTGAGATTTTCCAGCTTTGTGCGAGAATCTTTCTTTTTAACTGGGTCTACAGCCAACGGGGCTAAGGCACAAACTCCCATACCCACGTAAGCCAAAAAACCGAACAAAGCCAGAGGTAGCCCAAAAACTGTAGCATAATCGCTCTGTAATACGATATCGCAGCTTTTTGTCGGACAAGCAGCAGAGCTTTGGCTCAATTTAACTACGGTCAGGTAAGCAGTAGTCAAAGCACCTAAAGTGGCGATCGCACCAATGATTAAACGCGATCGACGATGAATCCAAGGAGTAGAAGAAAGGCGACGATTCATAAGCAGGTATTGGTAATTGGGATTGGGGATTGGGGAAAGGGGACAAGGGAAGGGAGACACCAGAGACACGGGGGACAAAGGAGAATTATTTAATTAATCTGTTCCTGATCCCCGATTCCTGATCCCCGATCCCCAGTTAAGATTTTAAGCTCACAGAAGAAATAGATTTGCGATCGCTCCTGTTGTTCCAACTGCGGTGGGCAGCTTCTACAAATTGACTAACACGAATCGGGTCAATTGTTTGTTCGCGGCGGCCGTGACGTTTTAAGGAACTAGAGACAATTACTCCATCTGCTGCTTGTAACAATGTCGCAACATTTTCCCAAGATGCGCCGCTACCAATAAATACTGGTGTACCTGCTGCTGCTTGTGCAGCTAATTCCAAATCTTCTTGGTTTGGTGGACTGCCTGTAGCCCAACCAGATAAAATCACGGCATCCGCCAAACCTCGTTCGATGGTATCTTGCACAGCCACGGTCAAATTTGGAGAACTCAAAGGACGAGCGTGCTTAACTAAGACATCAGCAAAGATTTTGACATCACTACCCAATTCGCGCCGATAGCGCAGTAAATGATGGGCTTCTCCCTCTATTAAACCCTGATCAGTTGCCATCACCCCACTGAGGACGTTCACACGGATAAATTGCGCTCTTACACAGCTAGCAATAGCCATAGCACTTTTGGCATCATTCCGTAAAACGTTAATACCAATCGGCAGCGTTACCATATTCTGTATCCGCTGCACTACTATAGTCATCGCACTGACAACAGCAGGATCGACCTGATTTTTAGGAAACGGCGCATCAAAAAAATTTTCTACAATGATGCCATCAACCCCTCCACTGGCTAGGGCTGTTGCTTCTTGTTCAGCACGGTCAATTACCGCTTTGAGGCTACCTCCCCAACGAGGTGAGGTAGGTAAGGGTAGTAAATGAACTACACCAATTATTGGTGTGCGGGTTGTAAACAGCTGATATAAGTCCACGTCTTTAATCCGTAACACACAGTCCAGAGTCAATAGTCAATAGTCAATGGTCAATAGTCAATGGTCTACCAATTTTAGATTTTGGATTTGCGATTTTGGATTTATCCGACTCAAGGGCTTGCCGAATCTGGATGATCAATTTTGGTTTTGTTCCATCCGATTTGCAGTTGGAGTATTTACTCAAAAATTTTCATCCAAAATTTACAATCCACAATCAAAAATTAGTAGTCAATAACCTGTAGACTGATTATTCTGAACTATTGACTTAGGACTTTAGACTGTTGACTTTTGACTAACTTTTTCAACTTTTGTTTTGTATTGGTCGGTTTTCCGCCTCCCCCTTAAGATGGAAATTAACGTAAAACCTTCCATAAGATATGTTAAGATAAAAACTGGTTACAAGAGGAGTTTGCAACTCACAAGACGCACAAGGCGCCGAGCGGCTTTCCACAAGGTGGCTGTTTTTCATCTAGCAGGTAACGATTCTGTTACAGTTGCAGGTTAAACCTGAACTGATTGGTAGCATTACTGCTGTTAAGGCGTAGTTTAGTGTGTATCTTCCTAGATGGTAGCGACTTCTCACCACACATCCCATAGGGGAAAGTGGCTTCCTTTAGGGTAGAGTAGATTCACAACGCACGCGCTGCGGTAATGTAAAATACCAAAAGCAATTTGCACCAAAAAGTTACGAGTGTCTATTTTACCCAACAACTATTTGTTTTTCCCTTGGAAACACAGAATAGTAAGAAAATATTAGCATGATCTCTGTTGCAGTTCATCGGGATCATAGATTCCTTTGGGTGCGTTTGGATTTTGTGATGTGGGCATGATGTAAAAGAGTTGCCTCTGGAGCAAATGTCTGAAAATCCTTAGTTAAGATTTAACTTTTGGAGTGAAGAAAACTAAAACTTTATATTTATAGTATGGGTGAAAAACCAACCATTGCAATATCTCACCTGGGTTGTGAAAAAAATCGAATTGATACGGAACATATGTTAGGACTGCTGGTAGAAGCAGGCTATGGCGTAGATTCTAATGAAGAGTTAGCAGATTACGTTATTGTTAATACTTGTAGTTTTATCGAAGCAGCTCGGGAGGAATCTGTCAGGACTTTGGTAGACCTGGCAGAAGCCAATAAAAAAATCGTCATTACAGGTTGTATGGCGCAACATTTCCAGGAGCAATTATTGGAAGAGTTGCCCGAAGCAGTGGCGGTAGTAGGAACAGGTGATTATCACAAAATAGTTGATGTGATTGCACGAGTAGAACAGGGCGATCGCATAATAGAAGTAAGCGCCGAACCAACCTACATAGCAGATGAAACCACACCCCGCTATCGCACTACAACCGAAGGTGTGGCATATGTCAGAATTGCGGAAGGATGCGATTATCGGTGTGCATTTTGTATCATTCCGCATCTGCGGGGAAATCAGCGATCGCGTACTATAGAATCAATAGTCGCGGAAGCTGAACAATTAGCAAGTCAAGGGGTGCAGGAAATCATTTTGATTTCCCAAATCACCACAAATTACGGTATAGATATCTATGGGAAGCCCAAATTAGCCGAATTGCTCCGTGCTTTGGGGAAAGTAGATATACCCTGGATTCGGATGCACTACGCTTATCCCACAGGACTGACTCCAGATGTGATCGCGGCAATTCGTGAAACACCCAATGTCTTACCTTATCTGGATTTGCCCTTGCAACATTCCCATCCCGAAATTCTCCGCGCTATGAACCGTCCATGGCAAGGACAAGTCAATGATGCAATTATCGAACGCATCAAGGAGGCACTACCACAGGCGGTACTGCGGACAACATTTATAGTTGGGTTTCCTGGCGAAGATGATGAACATTTTCAGCATCTATTTAACTTCATCCAACGCCATGAATTTGACCATGTGGGTGTTTTCACCTTCTCACCAGAAGAAGGAACACCAGCCTACAGCCTCAGCGAACAGTTGCCGCAAATAGTGAAAGATGAGCGGCGGGACGTACTGATGGAACTGCAACAGCCGATTTCTCTACGTAAAAATCAGCAAGAAGTTGGCAGAGTAGTAGATGTTTTGATTGAACAAGAAAATCCCTTAACAGGAGAATTAATCGGTCGTTCTGCGAGATTTGCCCCTGAAGTAGATGGTCAAATTTACGTTAGTGGGCAAGCAAGATTGGGAACTATCGTACCAGTAGCCATCAAAGAAGCTGATACGTACGACTTGTACGGAATGGTTAGTAATTAGTAGTACACAACCAACTATTAACCACTAACCACTAACTAATAAGTAATAACTAAATACAAATTAGGAGATTTAATGACCCTTTCTTTTCAAGAATTAGGTATTTCACCAGAACGCGTTCAGCAGATTGAAAAAATTGGTATTACCACACCAACCAATATTCAAGCTCAAGCGATTCCTCAACTTTTAGCTGGTCGTGATGTAGTTGGTCAATCCCAGACAGGTACAGGCAAAACAGCAGCTTTTTCTCTGCCAATTCTAGAACGTCTAGATGTCAGTAAAAAAGCAGTGCAAGCACTTGTTTTGACCCCAACTCGAGAGTTAGCAATTCAAGTCCAAGCTGCCATCAGTGAGTTTGTTGGCAACGAAGGATTGCGTGTCATGGCAATTTACGGTGGTCAATCTATCGACCGCCAAATTTTACAACTCAAGCGTGGTGTTCACATGGTTGTGGGTACACCAGGGCGAGTCATAGACTTGCTAGAACGAGGTTGTCTGAAACTGGATAATATCAAATGGTTTGTTTTAGATGAAGCCGATGAAATGCTGAGTATGGGCTTCATTGATGATGTGGAAAAGATTCTTTCCCAAGCACCTAAAGAACGGCAGACAGCTTTATTTTCCGCGACAATGCCGCCATCTATTCGCCAGTTGGTGAATAAGTTCCTCAACGATCCAGTAACAGTTGCTGTTGAACAGCCAAAAGCTGCTCCGAATAAAATTAATCAAGTAGCTTACCTAGTACCCCGCCATTGGTCAAAAGTCAAAGCTTTACAGCCCATCCTGGAAATGGAAGATCCAGAAACAGCTTTGATCTTCGTTCGTACTAGACGCACCGCAGCTGAACTCACCAATCAATTACAAGCTGCTGGTCACAGCGTTGATGAATACCACGGTGATTTATCCCAACAAGCACGGGAACGTTTGTTAAACAGATTCCGTAATCGTCAGGTGCGCTGGGTAGTAGCTACTGATATTGCAGCGCGCGGTTTGGATGTTGACCAACTATCCCACGTCATCAACTTTGATTTACCCGATAGCGTAGAGACCTATGTCCACCGCATCGGTCGTACTGGTCGGGCGGGTAAAGAAGGTACTGCTATTACCTTGGTGCAGCCGTTTGAACGACGCAAACAGCAGTTGTTTGAACGCCATGTGCGTCAAAGTTGGCAACTACTCTCGATTCCCACACGGGCGCAAATTGAAGCTAGACATCTGGAAAAATTACAAACCCAAGTGCAGGAAGCTTTGGTGGGTGAACGTATGGCTTCATTTTTATCCATCGTTAGCCAGTTGAGCGAACAATATGACTCTCATGCTATAGCCGCAGCTGCATTACAAATTGCTTACGACCAAACCCGTCCCGCTTGGTTACTATCAGAAGCCGACTACCCCGAAGAAGACCTTCGAGCCACCCCCAAACCCAAACTACGAGGTGGAAATCGTCGCGAGTCTAACCGTGAATCTAGTGGTGAACACCGCTCCCGCCGTTCTTCTTGGGTATCATCAGAAGCAGGTGGAGAAGGAGATAAACGCGGTTCTGCCAAACCCAAACTGAAGACAGGACGACGGGATACTCCGATACCGAAAAAGCTCAGTTCTCATCCAGCGAGAGAGTCTGCTTCGTAGTCATTGGTCAATGGTCATTTGTCATTTGTAATAACTAAGGGCTAAGGACAAAGGACAAATGACTATTAACTTAATTGAGCCAAGGACGACTAATTTCTTCTAAAAGCTAAAATTGTGACGCCCAATTCACGAGCAGTGTTGAGAATACCATTGCTTTCAATTTGGCGAGTTAGCAAAGAGTAGCGCACTTGATTGACAGCTAAAGGCACGCCACGCCTAGCTAATATTTAGTGTGCTTCTCGTATTTGTTGGGCGGAGTAATTACAGTGATCATCCTGTTTGCTCCGCTAAATATATGAACACATTTTGATTAAGAAATGGGTTTATCTTGGATATTATGAAATAATTTTGCTGTTTTGATTGGGAGTGGTTATGGCAACTAGTGATGTGTCACCCAATTCTGAATCAAACGAGTCAGGAAAATCCACATCCATTCCCAAAGTGAAACTATGGACTATGTTTCGACTAGGCCTGTTTCAGATGGCATTGGGCATCATGTCGATTCTGACTCTGGGAGTTTTAAATCGAGTCATGATTGAGGAGTTGCGAGTACCAGCACTAATTGTAGCTGGGGCGATCGCAATGCATCAATTTGTGGCTCCGATCAGAGTGTGGTTTGGGCAAATGTCAGACACCAAGCCTTTACTTGGCTATCACCGTAGTGGTTATATTTGGGTAGGTGCGGCTTTATTTGCGATCGTTTCATTTATAGCTGTGCAAGTCGTTTGGCAATTAGGCTTAAGCTTGCAATCAGGAAGTTGGACAACTCAATCTTCTGGTTGGGCGCTACTTCTAGCTTTGATTTTTGCCCTCTATGGAATTGCTATCAGTGCTAGTTCCACACCTTTTGCAGCGTTGTTAGTTGATGTTTCTGATGAAGACAACCGCTCAAAATTAGTGGGGGTTGTGTGGTCAATGCTGATGGTGGGTATTATTATTGGAGCAATTATCAGCAGTGGTTTACTCAGACAAATTGCCTTAAATGCACCTCTAGAGGTAGTCCAAACCCAAGTTAATCGCCTGTTTTTGATTGTCCCAGGTATTGCGTTTGGACTTTGCCTATTAGGAACTATCGGTGTGGAAAAGAAATATTCCCGCTATACGATGCGTTCCATGGCAATTAACCGCGAAGATAAGATTACTTTAGGTATGGCAATGCGGGTGTTAACTGCTAGCCCCCAAACAGCAATCTTTTTCACATTTTTGCTGTTGATGACACTCAGCTTGTTTATGCAGGATGCGGTGTTGGAACCCTATGGTGGTGAAGTCTTTAACATGACGATCGCCGAAACCACAAAACTGAATGCTTTTTTTGGTACAGGAACTTTAATCGGCTTGAGTGTAACGGGCTTTTTGATAGCTCCTCGTTTAGGTAAGAAAAATACAACTAAGCTCGGATGCGTCGCTGTCGCAGTCTCCCTGATAATAATTCTTCTAGCCGGGACAACTGCCAATCCTAAATTCCTGCAATGGAGTTTAATCTTGTTTGGCTTTGCTTCTGGTGTGACTACAACTGGAGCGTTAAGCTTAATGCTGGATTTGACTGCTGCGGAAACTGCTGGCACATTCATTGGTGCTTGGGGGTTAGCCCAAGCAATGGCGAGGGCCTTAGCTACAGTTTCTGGTGGCGCTGTGCTAAACCTGGGTAAATCTTTACTGACAACACCATTATTAGCTTATGGATTGGTGTTTGCTACCCAGGCTGTAGTGATTTTATTAGCAGTTAGTTTATTAACTCGCGTGAATGTCACAGAATTTCAGCACAACGCCAAACAAGCGATCGCATCTATCTTGGAAAGCGAATTAGATTAGCTTAGTGTCTTAGTGTCTTCGTGGTGAAAAAATAAATCTTAATTTAACCACTAAGACACCTTAGACGCGCAAGCGACTTCCGTAGGTAGACACCAAGTCGAATCGTAAAAAATCAGCCAATTAAAGCAGGTTTTTACTCATCTTGACAGAGATACCCTTAAGCCTTGACCATTCATAAAATGACAGAACTTTGGACTACAGTTTTAGAGTTTGCTCAAACTACTACCGCTAGGGTAGGTAAGCAGTTAATGGAAGATTTTGGGCAAGTACAGGCTTCCCATAAAGCTGATGGATCTTTAGTAACTCGTGCCGATAAATGGGCTGATCAAGAATTGCGGAATGCGATCGCCTCCACATTTCCTGGTTATGGAATTTTGACAGAAGAGGGTGACAAGGTTTTCCCTGGTACAGAATGGTGTTGGGTCGTTGATCCTTTGGATGGCACGACTAACTTTACACGGGGTATTCCTATCTGGTCAATTTCACTAGGGCTATTGTATCAAGGTACGCCTGTTTTTGGTTATGTTTACGTGCCACCACTGAAAGAATCATGTCACGGATTTTGGGAAGGTTCATCGGGATTAGGCGCATCCACTGGGGCTTTTCGTAATTATCAGCCGATTCAAACTAGCGATGAAGCACCTAGTCAACATCACTTTTTTAACCTTTGTTCCCGTAGCACTTCGGTAATTCAAAAAGATTTTCCCTGTAAAATTAGGATGTTGGGCGTTGCTAGCTACAACTTTCTGACAGTAGCCACAGGCGCTGTGCTTGGTGGTATTGAAGCAACACCAAAAGTTTGGGATATTGCTGCGGCTTGGGTAATAGTTCAAGCGGCGGGTGGAAGTTGGATCTCACTCAAATCCGAACCTTTTCCTTTGTCTAGTGGAGTTGATTATAGCGATCGCTCTTTCCCCACTTTAGTTGTCAGTCGTCCAGAATTGGTGTTTACGTTTAAGCCATATTTGGAAAATTTAAAGATTTGAACCGTCAAGACATTAACGTCAACCTGTAGGTGTTTTTGAGAAGGGATGAAAATTTTGGGCTGAAAGCTTTACTTCTCAAGGATTTCAGTCTCGTCAGCCCAAAAAGAGGTTGGCGCAAAAGTGGAAATGTTTACTAGGAAAGGATTTGAGACAGTTTTGCTTATGCCAGTATTGACAACGCGATCGCTCAAAGCTACCATTACCTCTAGGTTGACGAAATAGAACCTTGAAAACTAAATAATGTAAGGGTTGTGAATACCAGCAGTGAAAATCACTCGTAATCCCTATCAGGGATTGAAACTTTTGTAGCTCTGTTAAACAAAGCAAAGCGCTTGGTGAAAATCACTCGTAATCCCTATCAGGGATTGACAAAATAACTGCTTCGTGAATTACAAGTATTAAGAAAGTGGTAGCAAATTATTTGCCACCACGCAATTTAACTGTGCAAAAAACGTATGCTGAGTTAAGAAGACTCAGCATTGACTGACTTTTCTACTTGAACTTTTAAGAGTTGAATTATCTGTTTGGCTTTACTCAAAAGCTGTTTAGCCTTACGACTGCTTGAATTTCGGTGACAATTAACTTTTAAATCAAGAACATTCGTCATAATTTAATAGCCCTCTTACAGGTACTCTCTGTGGATTGGGAAGTCCCCAGTGTTCCCGCACTGGGGGCGCGAAAAATATTTGTTCACGCATCCTCATACTTTTATTTTTGCATTTTAGTAACCAAAAAGAAACTAATTAGTAAAAATATAGTTACCAATTAGTGACAGAATAAAGTGTAAACTATTAAAGTATTAATTAAGACTAGTCTGAAATGGTTGCGAGAAAAAGGGATCGTAGGTTTCCTGTCAATTTACCCATAGTTAAAGAGATTCGCCTCTCTTTGTGGGCGCACACTAGGGGAGTCTCTAAAACCCGAATGGCGGAAGCAATCTTAATTGATCGGGTGTCAAGTGCAGACAACTGGAAGGAGGTATGCAAAGATTTACTGCAAGAAGCTGCTATTCGTAAAATTCCGGTTGAAGAATTAATTCAAGAAATTCTCAAAGCTGATGGATATGAAGACTCCATTGAAATAGAAGGAGTCGATTGGAGTTATCTATTTGATCATCAAGAACCCGAAATAGACACATCACAAGAAGACGAAAATTAAACTCCCAATATAAAACCACACTGTTGTAGCAGTGTGGTGAGTTTAGGATATAGCACTTTGAAGTTAGGAGATTTAATTCATAATCACCATTGAGTGGTGTTATTGTAGGCTACAAAGGCAAAGTTCAGCATTCCGGAAGAAGCACAAATATTTTTTGGCTCTGACATCTTGCACCAGTTGCAATTAGCCGTAAAATAAATTTTCGGCTCAAAGCTTAAACCCATTTAAATTGGTTAAAACCTGAGCCAGTTGGTTTTTAACCAACTTTAGCTTTCAGCCCAAATTTTAATTTCGGGCTATAACAACACTTCAATCTGTTATTTAAAAACAAAATCCGCGATCGCCACCTCATCTTTACCTGTGATTGCTTCTTGAGGAGGACTGAGCAGAACAGAACGCTGTATCAATTTCTGACTTCCAAGACGACGTGCAACACGGCTAGGAATTCCGTAACCATATACAATATGTCCTTGTCCAGCTAAAACCACCACTTGATAATCTGGATTTGCTTTGACAAACTTAGCAATTCCTTCTGCCATTGTTTCATCCCATAACACCTGTGCCAAAAAAAACCGTTCAGCACCAGAACTGTTACCATGTCCCCCACTTTGATGCTGTTGAAAAGCTTGTAATGATAATTGGCGATACTTTTCGTTACTTATATCAATTTCTGCAAAAGGCGGAATATACTTTCTCTGGGATGCTGTGAGACTTTCTAATCCTTGACGGGCGACTTTGCGTGTAATTTCTGTTGGAGTATTTAAAGCTAAGACTGGTAGTTGTTTGTCTTTAGCAAACCGGAGAATCGGAGCATAATATTCCCAAGGGAAACCCCAGCGTGTTTCGTACTCGCTTTTGTCTAATAATTCTTTTTCAGTAAGTTTACCCGCTAAATATTGATCAACAACGCCTTGATAGGGACGCTGAAACATTTCCATGGCGATCGCAATTTTCGGATGACGCTGCTGGAGTTCCTGAATAATTTGCAGTTGATTTTGATGATCAACTGAACTGTCGTGAGTTTCCCCCAAATACACTATATTTGCTTGTGCTAGTTCCGATAACATCTTTGAGCGACTGTAAATAAAATTCTCTGGTTTCCCACAACTTTTATCCCAGTCAGGAAAAATATTATCTATATTACTGGGCGTTGCCATAACTAACTTGGGAGGACAAGAAGTTTTGACAGTTTCAGCACAAGCAGGTAAGGTCGAGATGATTAGGTAAAAAGTAAAAGCACAAAAGGAAAAAAATAGCCTTCTAGTTTGGAAGCTTTGCTGTTGATTTGTTAATATTTTTGCGTACACCAGTAATTTGGTTTGCATAAATAGTGTCATTTTCTTTACACAACGCTGGATAAGTTCAGCTATTACCATGAAAGGACTCTGGCTGGAAAATAAGCAACTCCAATTACGTACTGATATCCCCATTCCTGAACCGCCACTAGGGGAAGCATTAGTACGAGTTTTATGTGCTGGTATTTGTAACACTGATTTAGAACTCACCAGAGGTTATTACCCTTACACTGGCATTTTAGGTCATGAATTTGTCGGTGTTGTGGAACAAGGCCCAGAAAATTTGGTGAACCGTCGTGTTGTTGGCGAAATTAACGCTGTTTGTGGTAAATGTCGTTTTTGTCGTAGCGGGAACTCGACTCATTGCGAAAACCGGACTGTGCTTGGTATTGTCAACCGCAATGGGGCTTTTGCTGAGTATCTTTGTTTACCTGTAGAAAATCTTCATCTTGTACCGGAGAGTGTCCCCACAGCAGTCGCAACCTTTACTGAACCTGTAGCTGCGGCGTTGGAAATTCAGCAACAGATAGCATTGCATCCAGATGACCGGGTGTTAGTAGTAGGGGATGGTAAGCTAGGACAATTAGTAGCCCAAACTTTAGCTTTGACGGGTTGTGACCTTTTGGTAGTAGGGCGACATCGTGATAAGCTAGCTCATCTGGAAGCACGGAATATCAAAACAGGCTTTGCAGATGTGGTAACAGATAGGACTTTTGATATTTCTGTAGAGTGTACTGGTAATGCTGAAGGATTTGCGATCGCTCACCGCGCTTTACGTCCTCGTGGTACTTTAGTACTCAAAAGTACCTATGCTGGTAATCTCAGTTTAGATGCTTCCTCTTTGGTAGTAGATGAAATTACTCTGATTGGTTCACGCTGCGGCCCTTTTTCACCTGCACTCAAACTATTAGCAGAAGGAAAAGTGGACGTACAACCTCTAATTCAAGCTCATTACCCACTTGCGGAAGCAATAGCAGCTTTTGACCACGCTCAAACCAGAGGTGTGTTAAAAGTGTTGTTAGAAATGAGTTAAACAAAGGCTGCATTAACAATGTAGGTCGATACATTAACAATGTAGGTCGATGCATTAACAATGTAGGTCGATGCATTAACAATGTAGGTCGATGCATTAACAATGTAGGTCGATGCATTAACAATGTAAGTCGATACATTAACAATGTAGGTCAATACATTAACAATGTGAAAGCGCTAGTAGTGGTCTGTCAATTTTATTTTGACGGGTATGTGTACGTACATGCAAAACCCTGTAGAGACGTAGCAATGCTACGTCTCTACAACCCGTCATTTTTATTGTGAAAGACCAGTAAGTTTGTAGTGAGGACTTTAGTCCTTTATGAGCCAATACGGTTCAGTTAAGGCTAAAAACTAAAACTAGCGTAGGTTGGGGAGCCAGTGCGTTGCGGGGGTCCCCCCGTTGTAGCACCTGGCGTTTGAGGAACGTAGACGCGCCCTGCGCGGCTGATCGCAGAGTAACCCAACATTATCAAGTCTTTGTTGGGTTGAGCGCAAGCGAAACCCAACCTACATTTCTTCTTAACTGAACCGTATTGCTTTATGAGCGCTTAAGCGCCCACTACGAACTAAGCATTGTAGCCTTGACAGACTACTAATCTCCAGTTCCTAATAAAGCATTGAATTGGTCTGTGGCTGGTAATCCATACAATTGATTGCTTCTTCCGTGTTAGCAATGGAAGGATGAACAGTGCATTTCAGACGATGATCATCGGTAAAATATTGACAGCCAGCACAGGGAATTTGATGCATTTTTTGGGCTGTTTTAACACCATCACGGGTTGCAGTCCACAGACTCCAAACAACCATAGTAATTAATACCCAAGCGCTGACGAAACAAATCGGTACTAGAAGCTTTGAAATCGCCAGAAAAAGAAAGTTTATTATTTGCAACACGGCAATAATTGCGAAAACCTACAAAAAAACTGATTAGCCGGACTTAATATTATCAATGATCTTAACTTCTCATTCCCCACTTGTGACTTCTTGCTAAAGAGATATCAGTTATCAAAAACGGATAATTGATAACTGATAACTATTCACTGTTTACTAAATTCCCGCATGACCAATTGCTAAACCAGCCACAAGCATTCCCAAAACGAGAAAAGGTTGGGCGCTGGCTTGATATTTGACATCGTTAGTTAGGGGATCACGCAGAAAATACATATCTTGGAAAGTAATTTGCGGGATGATTAGCAATGCCAGAATTGCTGCATACAAATTTTCGTGGATGTAGACTAAATAGCCTGCGATCGCAATCTGGAAGACATCAATCATCGCGACACAAATCCAAGCTGCGTTTGTGACACCAAACATAACAGGGAGTGATTTTAATCCAAGTTTGCGATCGCCTTCTACACTTTTGAAGTCATTTATGATACCAATACCTAATCCAGCCAAACTGTAAATCATGGTGAGAACAACAATTTTCCAGTTGAGTTCACCAAATAAAGCATGACCAGTACACCAAGGGAAGGTGATATAACTTGCACCCAAGGCATAGCTACCCAGCCAGCCATTTTGTTTTAGCTTTAAGGGTGGGGCAGAATAAATGTAGCCTATAAAAGAACCGATAATGGCGATCGTTGTAATTGTGGGAAATTCATTCCCAGCCCATTTATCGAGGGCAAATGCCAGAGCAATCCCAGCAATAAGTAATACCCATATTTGCGTAATTACCTGGGGTATAGAAATTGCGCCAGAGGGAATGGGGCGGTAAGGTTCGTTAATGGCATCAATTTCGCGATCGTAGTAATCGTTCATGATTTGTACGTAACCTGCCATCAATGGCCCTGATAGCAACATACAAACTACTGCCTTTAAGACATTTTCGAGTGTCCAAGTATATTCACCAGAAGAAGCCGCGCCACAGATTACACCCCACATCAGAGGAATCCAAGTGATTGGTTTCATCAGTTGCAGGCGAATTTTCCAAATCGAACTTTCTCCAGGCGCTGCACCTTTCATACCCAAGAGTTGCCTGGTTTTAGCACTGCGGTCAACAGTAGTATTTGCTTCTTCTGTGGGTGTAGTGGAATCAGGAGTAATGGGACTTGATTCAGACATAAGGCATATAGGGGATAGGGGATCGGGGATTGGGGAAAGGGGAAAGGGGAAGGGAGACAAGGAGGACAAGGGAGACTTATCAGTTATCAAATTAAACTGCTCACTGCTCACTGTTAACTGTTAACTGATTCATGCCCGATCCCCGATCCCTAAAACGAGATTATCAAATAATTATTTTGGAATTTAGCGCCAGTAACAGGTCTGCCACTTAAGGCAGGAGGTAGAAAAATATTCCGCCTTTGATCTCCGGCTTCAATTGTCACCTCTGGGCCGTATTGGGTAAGTTTGACCTGTTTTTTGTCAAATCCTGGCAAATATAAGCTTACTTTGTGTTCTTGGATGTTAATTTCAATAGGTTTGGGAGCCTGTACTGCTTGGTCAACAAAGTTGGGCAAGGTATCTATTATTGCTTGCCAGTCTTCTGTTTTGATATCTGGAACTAAGCTCACATTTAGGGGGGCAAATTGCTCAGAAATATGGTGGTTTGTGTCATTAGATACAAGGATAATGCCACCCACGGTTAAACCAACTTGTTGAGCGCTACCCCAAAGATAGCGCACAGAAGCAACCTCAATAGGGTCATCGGTTGTCACGAAGAAAGCAGCAACTTGTCTGGGGTTAGCGAGGGCGGCCCTACCCTTGTCTAAAAAGTTGTTGACTTGGTTAGTAGGTTGGGCGAAGTTATCCGAAGTCCAGTTGATATTGAAAAAAGAACTAATTAACGGTTGAATCAAGGGCGATTCGGAAATTGCTTTACCGAGATCGGAATTGACGAACAATTTTTGGAATCGCCGTACATACCAACTGAGAAATTCTGGCATTCCGAACATTCGCAAAGTCGAGGTGTCGCCATTGCCATCGTAGACGATCGCGTCATATTTGCCACTTTCGTAGTACTCGCGAATAGCATTGAGGACAAGGGCGCTATCCATCCCTGGTAAGACGGGTAGTTCTTGACCATAAACCTCTTTGAGGATAGGCGTTTTGAGATATTGCGCTTCTAGTTTTTTCACGTCTTCCCAACTACGTTCTAGTAGTACAGAAGTTTGAAACTGAACGACGTGCAAATTCGCAGCAATTTCTTGAGGGTTAGAACCAATAGGAACACCCAACAAAATCTGCAACGCTGGTTCTGTACTCCCAGCTAAGAGTACGCGTTTTCCTTGGCTTGCTAATTGTTTGGCAGCGGCGATCGCTACTTTTGTCCTAGCACTACCGCTTTTGCCCAAAAATGTCAATATCAGGGCCATTACTTGATTCCTAATTTTTACCGCTGATTTTTTCAACTCCAACTTAGCATTCGGCTCATTTAAGTAGCTTCCTTCTGAAGTTCAGCAATCAGAGGATACTTCGCCGATCGCTTACTATACTCTTTTGAGTTCATCTTCAAAAAACCAAGTGGCAAAATTATCATCAAATTTGACTACAATGCCAACACCACTACCATCGGTCATTTTGTAACCTTCAATGATACCGACTTGTCCTAATCTTTTAACAATAGAAGCAGGTACGCGATCGCGCAAACGAAAAACCTTTACTTTTTGTCCGATTTCCATGCCAACTCACAATGCAATAAACCAAGACTCAGTGTACCGGAATCCGGTGCTGAGTGGGGAGTGGGGGAGTGGGGAGACAAGGGGGACAAAACAATTAAAAATTAAAAATTGGGAAGAAGGGGACACCCAGACTAGAGGAAGCTGCTTTTCTAGCACAGCAATAAGCACAAGCTAGGGCAAATGATACAGAATAACTTTTAGAACAGGAAAGACAGCGATCGCAACGTTTAGCTCAACAATTACGTTCTTTGGGAATTGAACCTGATAATTTAACTTAGGCTCACACAACCAAAGCTGAGAAACAAAAAGTAGATTTAATAACTATTTGTGGTAAAATCACCTAAATATTTTGGCTGCTATTTTGGAGTAGCGATTATTTTCAACAAAATAACAAAGGAACTTTCGTAAAAAATTGGCTTCAAAACAAGCAATTGGGTGTGTAGGTAGTGAGCGAGGAAGCAAAAATTGCTGCAAACAATGCGAGGAGTTGTCCAAAAAGCAGGTAAGCTGAAAAAATTGCTACCAATAAATGAATTGTGGTGGGCAAAATTTGATTTATTAAGAGCGTTGGTAAGACGCGATTTAGAAGCCCGGTACAAAGGTTCAATCCTGGGTAATTTGTGGCCTTTATTGAATCAACTATCACAGTTATTGATTTACACCTACGTATTTTCGATAGTTTTAAAGGTCAAACTGAGTCTTAAAGGCGTTCCAGAAAACAATTTTACTTTTGGTTTGTGGTTATTTGCTGGTTTACTACCTTGGATTGCTTTTAGTAGTGGATTAATTCAGGCTGCACATTCGGTAGTAGGACAGTCTAATTTAGTGAAAAAAGTAGTATTTCCTCTAGCTTTATTACCGCTAGTACCGACTTTATCAACGTTTATTGAAAGTTCTTTTGGACTCATGGCGTTGATTTTTTTTGTAGCTTTATCTACTCACACTTTACATTCAACCTTAGCGCTATTACCGTTAATCTGGTTAACACAATTATTATTGACGGCGGGATTAGGTTATCTCATGGCGGGACTAACCGTGTTTTTGCGAGATATTCCCCAAACTTTGGGAGTTGTTTTAAATTTGTGGTTATATTTGACGCCAATTCTTTATCCTGCGAAAGCAATCCCAGCAGAATGGCAAAATTTAGTATTTTGGTTAAATCCCATGACAGCTATTGCTGAAGTTTACCGTGATTTAATTTTAGTGGGAGAAGTCAAGCACTGGGGTGAATGGGGGGTTGCGAGTGTAATATCTGCAATTGTATTTTGTATAGGTTTTTTGGTTTATAAACGACTGCGTCCAGCTTTTGCAGATGTTTTGTAAATAGCTGTATGCAATTAACAGAAAACAGATAAACAGAAAATTTTTACTGTTTGATGACATCAATGTGTAGAATTTAGCACAGTTAGTTTTGAGAGCGTGTGTAGTGATATGGGTGAGGAGATCGCAATTTCACTAAAGAATATCTCTAAGTGCTACAAGCGCTATGCTCGTCCCGTGGATAAGCTCAAGGAAATTTTGTTACGTGGTCAAAACCATGCTCAAGAATTTTGGGCTTTACGGGATATTAACCTAGAAATTCCTAAAGGTGAAACTGTAGGAATTATTGGTCAAAATGGTTCTGGTAAAAGTACGCTATTGCAAATTGTCGCTGGAACTCTAACACCTACTACCGGTGAAGTGTGGGTGAATGGGCGAGTTTCGGCTTTGTTAGAACTGGGTAGCGGTTTCAATCCAGAGTTTACAGGGCGACAAAACGTATTTTTTAATGGGCAAATTTTAGGTCTGAGTAAAGAACAAATAGAAGCGAAGTTTGATGATATTGCTGCTTTTGCTGAAATTGGTGATTTTATAGAACATCCTGTAAAAACCTACTCTAGTGGTATGGTGGTCAGGTTAGCATTTGCAGTTATTGCCAATACAGAACCAAGTATTTTAATAGTTGACGAAGCTTTAGCTGTAGGTGATGCGAGATTTCAAGCTCGTTGTATGAAGCGGATTCGAGAAATGAAAGAACAGGGAGTAACTATCTTGTTCGTTTCTCATGATTCTTCCAGTGTCAAGATGTTGTGTAAAACTGCTGTGTTAATGAATCATGGCAGAGTATTAGAAATAGGTAAACCCAAAGAAGTAGTAAATCATTACATTGCTTTATTGAGTTGTCAAAAAAATCAGGAAGAGATTGAGGAAATAGATTGTATTGAAAATCACGAAGATTTCATTACAGATACTCAAGATGATTCTTTATCTAAGCATCGACATGGTAATAAACTAGCAGTTATTAAAGATGTAAAAATTTTATCTTTAGCTAAACAAGAGACAACAAAAGTAGAGACAGGAAAAATTTTTAATATAGAGATTATATTGGCAGCTAAAGGAGAATTATCTGATGTAATTGTAGGAATTTCCATTAGGAATTTGATGGGATTTGTCATGTATGGAACAAATACTAAACTACTAGATGTCAAATTACCAGAATTGTCTAATAGTGAGCAATTAAAAGTTTCCTTTCAAGTTCCTTGCCATTTAAATAAGGGCGTGTATACAGTAACAGTTGGCGTACATTCGGAAGAAGGTATAAGTTACGACTGGATAGATGAGATGGTTGTATTTGAAGTAGATAATAATATTTACTGTGATGGTATATTAGACCTAAAAACTAGTGTATCATTCAGCACTAGAACAATTTCTGCTCAAGTATAGAAAACATGATGAATAGTAATGAAGAATTTAAATATTTTTAAAAGGTGAATTATGAATGAAGAAAATGAGACTAAAGTAAATGTTGATGAAATAATGCATAAAATTCGAGAAGAAGTGGTTAAGCGCCGTAATTATTCTCAATTAAAGAACTCAACTTATCAGTCAACATTACCAAGTATCCAAAATCACCATAACGCGACTATAGAACTTATCCAAGGGTTGCTTAAAAATGCACAATTAAGATCAGAAGCTCGTACTAAATGGCCTGACAATCTTAATAATTTTCCTTTTAATCTCAGTAAAAATATACAGAAAATTATTTTAAAAGTACTGAATTTTATATTTAAAGACCAAAGAGAAGTAAACTATAACATAATCAGAGCATTACAAGAATCTGTAGCCCTAAATAGGCAGTTGATAGAGCAAGTTACCAGCTTGAGGTTGAAGATAGATCGGCGCTTAATAGATATGGAAACTCAGTTACAGAACATGGATAAACGCTTTGGAACTGTGTATACTGGTGTTCCCAATATAGATGACAGTTTGAGTAATTTTGAAAAGCAATTAAATGCTGTAACTAATCAAGAAAAGCAACTAGAAGATCATTTAAAAGCTACAGATACCCGCTTACAATTGATGGACGATCGCTTAAATAGAGTTGACACTCACCTGCAAGGAATCAATGAGCAGTTGAGCAATGTAAATTCTCATATGCAAACAACAGATGATCGTCTACAAGAGATGGACAATCGCCATCTTAGAAACGACAACTACCTCAAAAATGATTTAATTCAGCAAAAACGTCTATTGATGATGTTTTTGGAAGAAGCAAAACGCAGATTGCCAGAACCATTTGATCAGCAACAACTGCAAACTTTCGTCAATGAAGAACAGCATTTACTAGACAGCTTCTACACAGCTTTTGAAGACCGTTTTCGTGGTAGCCGTGAAGAAATCAAAAATCGTTTAACAACCTATATTCCTTATATTGAAAAGGCGATCGTAGCAACAGAAAATGCTGCAATTCTCGATATCGGTTGCGGTCGGGGTGAGTGGTTAGAGTTGTTATCTGAACGAGGGATGAAATCGTCTGGTGTCGATATTAACACTACGATGGTGCAGTATTGCCAGGAAAGGGGTTTAGATGTTGCTGAGGAAGATGGTTTGCTGTACTTGCAGAATATTGAAACAAATTCCTTGGCAGGGTTGACAGCATTTCACGTGATCGAGCATTTATCATTACAGGATTTTATCAGCCTCATTGATGAAGCATTACGAGTGATTCGTCCTGGTGGAATAGTTATTTTTGAGACACCTAACCCAGAAAACTTGATTGTTGGAGCTTGTAACTTTTATATAGACCCCACTCATCGTAACCCTATTCCACCACCAACAGCACAGTTTCTGTTAGAAAATCGCTGCTTCTCCCATGTTCACATTCATCGTCTGCACCCAATGACCGATGACCATGGCCTAGAAAATCCTTTTTTGAAAGGGCTTCTGCTGGGCTACCAGGATTATGCAGTTATTGGATGGAAATCATAAATTGGGTGATGCAATGAAAGTATTAATTTGCAACGAAAGGTTCCTGTTCCGCTTTGGTCTTGATCGTGTCCTGATGTTAATTGGGAAGGGCATGGCAGAGCGAGACAATGATGTCTACATGATGAGCTATTGGTGGGATGAACCAATAGTGAGTCAAATTGCCAAAAAATTCATTCCCCTTCCCCCACCCACCGATGATTATGCCAACGCCAATGAGTCCACAACGAAGTGGTTAGAGAACCAATGGCACAATCTTTTTTCGGAGTCTGAAAAACCAGACGCGGTGATTATTGGGGGATGGCCATTTTTTCAAGCACTAGAGTTTTTTTCTCAAGTTTGTCAGACCGTTATTTTTATTGATGCAGGTGCAGTACCGTTAGAGGGTTTTGTTGGTCATCCTCTACTCATTCAGCAGAAGCTCAGAAGTTTCCGTCAGCGTTATTTACCCAAGGCAACAGCAATACTGCCAATTAGTGATTTTATCGCCAAATCACAAACAATAGTTGATCGGGGTAATAGTGATGGCATCCATACAGTTCTGCTTGGTGCTGACCATATGGAACTTTCCCTATGGCAAGCACATATGGTTAGTCAAAGTAGCGGCACAAACTTTTCCACATTGACAGCACTTAAGGAAACAGGACGTACATATATCCTAAATCTGGGGCGTTGGGAGCCAGACTGCTATAAGAATTCTGAAGCCTGTTTTGAGGTAATGCGGAGGCTGGTGCAGCGACACCCACAAGCGACTTTGCTAGTCTTGGCAAATCCATCGGATATGAATATTCCAGAGGATATCAAAGAATACATCAAACCGATTGGATTCCCAGATGATGCCGAACTACAGGAGATTATGAAAAATGTCGCCTTGGGAATTTCTGTATCGCTCTGGGAAGGTTTTAACCTGCCGCTTGCAGAAATGCAATGGTTGGGACGTCCAGCACTGGCGTTTAATCTTGCTGCCCATCCGGAGGTAGTTGTAAATCACTGGTTTCTGTGCGCCGATGTTGCAGAGATGGCAGAAAAAGCGGATTATGTTTTGACAGGACAAATTCCTGATGAAGTCATATCCGCAGACAATTACAACAAGTTTCGGGCAAATTTTCGTTGGGAAAAAGTAATTCAAACTTACTGTGATTATCTTGAGAATACAGTAGAAGCAAGCCGAGATACCACTACTCCCATCTTGATTGTTGATGTTACTAATAGTTGCCGTGACCCCGGCAATTCCGGTGTAATTAGGGTTACTCGTCAACTTTGCCGTACACTACAAAAATACTGCGATCCGGTATTTGTTGTTTGGGACTGGCCAACAGAGCAATACGTGTTACCTTCCCAGGATGGTTACTTGCAGCTATGTCAGTTTAATGGTCCTCAAATCCCAACCTACGGAAAAACTGTTCTGGAGAACTATGGAACAATTTCGTTAGCAGAATTTTTAGCACTCGACCCACAAACGCGAAATCGACCTGTTTTACTTTTTTTACCAGAAACGATTTTAGATCCGCGTGGTGGAAAAGCACTTGCTTACGCCAAGCAGAAAAACTGGAAATCAGCCGCTATTCTGTATGATTTGATTCCAGTAATGTATCCACAGTGGTGCAATCGCTCTGTGAGTGACATCTTTCCTCGATATCTGGAGACGTTATCAGAGGTTGATGTTGTTATTCCGATTTCCGAATATTCTGGACAATGTTTTTTAGATTATTGGCATCAGCACAATATTAAACATGGCAAGGTAAACACTGCTCTACTACCTGGAGAATTTGGACAGAATCTCCGGTTGATGAAGATGCCAAATCTACAATCAGATTGTGTAAATATTTTATGCGTCTCTACCCTAGAACCACGTAAAAACCACAACACTCTGCTAGAAGCTTGTCAAATTTTAGCACAGCAATATCCCGAATTGAATTGGTGTCTCACACTTGTTGGCAATCGCTATGAGGGCGCACCAGAGATATACGAGGCTGTTCAAGAAGCATCAGCAAAAGACCCTCGTATTCAGTGGTTAGGAATTGTAGATGATGCTACTCTGCATCGACTGTACGAAGAATCTACTTTCACGGTCTATAGTTCTCTGGTAGAAGGATTTGGGATGCCTGTTCTCGAAAGTGTCTGGCATGGACGGGTCTGTTTATGTCATTGCCAAAGTGTAATGGCCGAGTTGGCAGCCGGAGGTGGTTGCATGGTTGTGGATATGACCGATGCTCATGCGATCACCAAAGCAATTTACAATTTATCATGCGATCGCACGTTGCTGAGTGAACTATCCCAAGCCGCAATTGACCGCAAACTTAAGACTTGGGAAGATTACACCCAAGAAGTTTTGCTTGCCCTGGGTCTTAAAAAAACATACACTGTATTCGTCAATAGAGAGCATAATCAGAATCTCCAAACCATTCGTTACGAGGATCTGCTCTATCCAAATTGTCTGCTCGAAAACTGGCAAATGCACGACGCAGAGCGTATGGCATTGACAGGATTGTTGGCCAAGCACCAGCCCAAATGCAGTCTTGAGATTGGTACACATGAAGGTGGTAGCCTGTCACTAATAGCACAGTATTCGGAAATGGTGTTTTCCATTGACATCGATCCAGGTATTTCTTCACGGATGGCAACAGTGGATAACGTCAGTTTCATAACAGGAGCATCAACCACTGTACTTCCTTTATTATTCCAAGCACTCAATGAAGCCGATATCCCCATCGATTTTGTGCTGCTTGACGCTGACCATTCCAGCGACGGCGTCGGCAAAGACATAGAGATAATTTTGACTTACGTACCTAAACAACCGATGTTTGTTGCCATACATAACTCTTTTAAGGCAGAACATCGGCACCTAATCATGAACGCAAGTTGGCAGGATTCTCCATACGTTGTATGGGTCGATATAGATTTTGTTCCGGGACGTATTATGGATGGCGATAAGTTGGCAGACAGAGAAACCAAAGGTGGTTTAGCACTAGCTCTATTTTCTCCAACACCCCGCCAAAGCGATCTGAGAATTGCTGCATCGGCAAATTCTGTCTATGACTTAGCTCTGAATTAACGCTATTAATATACTCAGTTTCCTTGGTTTTTATGCTGAAAAGGATACTCGTTTGTACCAACTTTTACCCGCCATTCTTCATAGGTGGTGCAGAGATTATAGCCCACCATCAAGCGCGTCTTTTGCAAAAATCAGGATATAAGGTAGCAGTATTCTGCGGTAAACACGATGATAGTTTTCGTCATTATTCACTAACCAGGGAAACCTATGATGGAATAGATGTATTTCGCGTGATCTTACATACACAAAATTATCAGATAGGTAATAATTTTCGTAATTCTGCCGTTGATGATGCATTTGATGCTGTGGTCGAGGAGTTTCGACCAGACGTGATTCACTTCCACAACATTGTCAATCTATCATTGGGTATAGTTGCAAGAGCGCACAGACACGGAATTCGGACTGTACTGACTTTGCATGACCATTGGGGATTTTGTTTCAAAAATACTTTACTCAAGTATCAAGAACAAGTTTGCAATGATTATTCCAAGTGCGGAGAGTGTTTGCCAGAATTAATTGATAGTCGAGGGCGGCGTCTACACATCCGTATGCGTCAAGATTATATTGCTTGGCAACTTGCTAAGGTTGATCGCTTCGTCTCTCCGAGTTCTTATTTAGCATCTAGCTATGTTAAAGCAGGTATTCCAGACCAAAAAATCAGTGTGATATCTAATGGTGTAAATGTAGATCGCTTTTCCCAGATCACGAAAATACCGCTTAAAAAGGGAGTGCGCTTTACTTTCATAGGGTACCTGGGTTTTCATAAAGGCGTACACATTCTGATCAAAGCGATGGAGTTGCTGTTAAAGCGAGGCTACCTGGGGAAAGTGTGTACAGTCAATATCGTTGGTGCTGGTACGATGACAGACGAACTAGCAAATTTCGTCAAAGCAAATCAAATTGATGCAGCTGTGAAGTTGTGGGGGAAAGTTGAACATTCCCAAATCGAAAAAGTTTACCAACATACTGACGTACTAGTAACACCATCAATCTGGCCAGAGAACGAACCAGTTACTATTCTAGAAGCTATGGCTGCTGGTATTCCAGTCCTGGCTTCTGCCCTTGGTGGTAATCTAGAACTCGTAACAGACGGTGTAACAGGTTGTTTATTTGAGCCTGGTAATGCTCAAATGCTTGCTGACAAAATGGTAGAAATAGCCCTTAATCGCGATCGCATTAAGTCTATGGGTCATCAGGCATATAAAAAGGTAGCAGATAATACACTTGATAAGTATATCAGACGTATCGTTGAGGTGTATGAAGACAAAGAACAGACCTCAATGACAAAGTGCAATCAGCACAAGCACATCATACTGTGTAGTGGTGATCATGTTTCACCAGAGTGCGCTCATGTCATCGACCAATTCCGCCAACAGGACGGTAATAACCGTTATTGGTTTGTGATGAGCGATTGGATCGAACCTGAAGATTGGGAGAATGTAGACCTTGTTTGGATTGTTGACAACAACGGCAAAGAGCGAGACTTACGTGAGAGTATGAAGTGGGGGCGATCGCTACTAGTTCCTGAACAGAATCAAAAACTTGTAGATATATGCCGTCATAGTCAATGTGGACTTTTTTATAAAGACGAAATTGAAGCAGAAGTCTGTCTCAACTATCTTATCGATCGACCGTCGCTTTTAGCTACCTTCGGTCAAAATGCTAAAAGTGCTGGTGAAGCAGGCCTGAGCAATTTATCTTATGTGCTTTAGAGAAATGAACAGATCGTAAAAGTATAAAACCTAATTTTAATAAACATATATTTTTTTATTGATATGAAAAGCTTATTATTACTTTCATCAGTGAAATATTTGACACTTAATTTATAACTGTGAAAGCAAAGCAATCTTAATCTATATACATTTTGGGTGCATTACGTCAAATAGCAAAACTTGCCTAAGAGTATGAAACGGGTGTGATAGCTACTATTTACTGAATAAGTGTGGTGTGTATAAGGGGAGTGAAATCAAATGAAATTATCTATTGTTATACCTTGTTTTAACGAGATAGGAACTATTGGTCAGGTTGTTGAAGCTGTCAAAGCATCCCCAGTAAAAGACTGTGAAATTATCATAGTTGATGATTGTTCAACAGATGGTACACGAGAACTACTTAAAACAAAAATAGAATCGCAGGTTGCTCAAGTTATTTATCATCCCAAAAACCGAGGTAAAGGCGCTGCTTTGCGTACTGGATTTGCTGCTGCTACTGGCAATATTGTAATTGTTCAAGACGCGGATTTGGAATATGATCCTCAAGAATATCCAATCATGATTCAACCTATTCTAGATAACAAAGCTGATGTAGTATTCGGCTCTCGTTTTCAAGGTGGTAGACCCCATCGAGTTGTGTACTATTGGCACAGACTAGGGAATGGATTCCTAACAATGTTGTCCAATATGTTCACTAACATCAACCTTACAGATATGGAAACCTGCTATAAGGCATTTCGGCGGGAAGTAATTCAAGGTATTAGGATACAAGAGAATCGGTTTGGATTTGAACCAGAAATAACTGCAAAAGTTGCAAAAATGGAATGTCGGATTTATGAGGTAGGTATATCTTATTATGGTCGTACATACAAAGAGGGTAAAAAGATTGGTTGGAAAGATGGATTTAGGGCGATTTGGTGTATTATTAAATACAACTTAATTTAATTAAGAAATTGGTTTTTGATTGGTAGTTAAAAATTGTATCTCTTGGGGTTTAAGCGTGATTTTTTTTCAAAAAGCTTATGCACTATTATACATAATATTTTGCGTGATCGGAGTACTGAGTGCATTTCATCCGACAATACTGTCAGGCTTTGCAAATATGCAACACGACCCAGGAGATTCACGACTAAATCATTATTTTCTTGAACATTCTTTTCAAGTATTAACCAATCGTGATTACGTTGGTGAATTATTTTCTCCAGCTTTTTTTTACCCTTACAAAAATGTTTTGGCTTTTTCAGATAACTTGTTTGGTTCGGCTCCTATCTACTTTATACTAAGAGCTTTTTTTTCACCAGATTTATCCTATCAACTATGGATGATTTTAGCTTGCGTGCTCTGCTTTGTTAGCTTTGCTATATTAATGCGGCATTACCAAGTAAAGCATGTGCCAACTGTAATTGGTGCTTTTCTGTTTGCATTTGGAATACCCAGAATTGCCCAAATAGCACATCAACAGTTACTTCCTCAATTTTTTACACCACTAGCTTTTTTATTCGCGTGGGATTTCCTCAAAAACCCAAGGAATAAATCATTCGCTTGGTCACTACTGTTGGTCTATCTGCAAGTTCTTGCCGGTATTTACTTAGGTTGGTTTTTGATATTCACTTTAATTATTTTTTCAGCAATAGTTTATATCTTAGATTCAGATAAGCGACAGCGATTAATTAAATATATTAAATATAATAATAAACCAGTTATTTTAATTGTTGCTACTTGGCTGCTATTCATGCTTGCCTTACTTGCACCTTACCTACAAATTCAGAAAATTGTTGGAGGGCGTGATTATACAGAAATAGATACTATGCTACCAAGGCTTTCCTCTTGGTTTTTACCAGCATCTAATAGTCTCTGGTGGACTGTATTTTCAGAAAATTCTAAGAATATATCAGCACCTGGTGAACACCAGTTGTTTAGTGGATTCTTGATTATATTCCTAACTGTGCTATCTATTTACACTCTAAAATATCGCAAGAATATTATATTGGATTCTGAGAGAAGTTTGCTTATCAAATCCTGCTTATTTGTTGCACTTACTATTTTTAGTGTTACCCTACGCTTACCAAATGGTTGGTCACTTTGGGCAATCATCTATAAAGTTTTACCAGGTGCATCGGTTATCAGAGCAGTAACTCGTATATGTCTAATTTTTTATTTTTTCCTACTAGTTGCTGTGACTTTATGCCTAGACTCTTGGCA
The DNA here is from genome assembly GCF_041928655.1 of Pelatocladus sp. BLCC-F211. NCBI lineage: Bacteria > Bacillati > Cyanobacteriota > Cyanophyceae > Nostocales > Hapalosiphonaceae > Pelatocladus > Pelatocladus sp. BLCC-F211. Next base: position 30,941 of record NZ_JBHFLM010000236.1, read on the forward strand.
AAGTAAAGTACTTAATCGACGGTTGTGTGCGATCACGATCAGCTTACTATCTTTTGGATGTGTATTAGAACAAATAATAATTAGCCCACCTAGTTTTGCCATAGCACCTTTAAAAGAGGAAGTTGCACAAATTCGGAAACTGATGAAAAAGGATTGTGATGTTGCATATGTAACTCTAAAAACTGAAAAATTGTTTATTGAGTCGCAAGTATCAGCTATGTGGGCTGGACTGAAAGCCAATGTACCTGTTATCAATGGTTATTCAGGAAATGTTCCGCCTGACTATGGCGACATGAGCTATTCAATGGATACAGCTAAAGTCATCAAATGGTTGGGAGAAGACACCAAAGGTAGACTTTGTATAATATCCCAACAGCTTCTCAAAGATAAAGATAAGTTAATTTATATGTACTCAAATAAAGAAAATACTAGCCCTTCAGGAAACTGGACTTCTTATCAAATAAATTTGCCTATCTCCAAAAATTTTGTATACGGTATACAAGAAATAAAAGGAGATTAAATTTCCAGGAAAATTCAAATAAATTCATTAATTCAAATACCATTGATTGTGAAAACTACTAGCAATTTTATAGCTTTATTTAATGATAATAAACAAGTGCAATTTTCCAAACCCAAAATTGACATCATCATTACTTCAGATTCTTACGTAATAAAGTTAGTGTAGTTAAAAATATAAAATAAATGAATATAAATCTTCAAAAAAGTACATTTATTACAGGTGAGATTGTGCTTATATTTCTTACCTGTAGCGTGATTTACTTGGCGAACGGAGAAACTATAAGTTCTGGTGATACAGTTCCAAATACATTATTAGCATTCAACTTGTTTGAAAACCATACCTTTCATCTAGATGCTTTCAGAGCAAGCTATTTTGTAGATAGAGGTGTTTTTTATGCTTTTGCAGAAGGAAATAATGGTCATCTAAGTTCTACATATCCGATAGGATCTGCCATCGTCACTTTTCCTTTTTATGTTATCTTTTATATCTATCTCAAATTGATATATTCTTATTTATCTGTGCCACTCGATATAACATCTGAAAATTTTGAGGTATATAGAGTCTTTTTTGAGAAGTTTGCTGCAACGATAACTACCGCGATTTCAATTGTCATATTTTATTTATCTTCTAGGTTAAAATTTAATCGAGGTATATCTTTAGTTTCCACATTTATATTTGCATTTGCTACCAATACATGGGTAACAAGCTCTCAAGGGCTATGGCAACATGGTATATCTAACTTAGCACTAATATGTACTATATTTTGCTTGTTAAAAGCAAATCGTACATCAAAAGGCAGTCAAAAAATATGGTTGATATTAGCAGGAGTTGCTTGTGGACTCCTCCCTGCTATTCGCCCCACTAGTACATTGTTTACAATCGCAGCTATTGTCTATTCAGTCTTCACTTATCGCTTTCAATCAATCTTTTTATTCTTTGGCTTAGTTTCAGCATTGCCAAGTCTTGCTTGGAACCTCTACTACTTTGGGAATTTAACAGGCGGTTACTCAAAAATGTTTCCTGAATCACCATATTTATTCACATGGGATAATTTTAAAACAGCATTTTTGGGAACATTAATTAGTCCTAGTCGAGGTCTTCTTGTTTTTTCGCCTATAGTTTTGTTTTCTTTGCCTGGTGCATATAAAGTTTTTAAATTTAGATTTGGCAAAGACGAGAAATTGATAGGTTGTATAACAATAGCTTCTATAATTTTGATCATTAGTTATTTTTTTTATAAAGTTTGGTGGGCTGGGCATTCCTACGGACCAAGATTTATGACTGACATTATGCCTTTAGCTTGCTATCTAATTAATTATTTTAGTGAAGTTCGGCTAGTAAATTTAGGTGATCGCAAGAAAAATTTTAGTATTTTTGTTCTATTTGTTCTAGCTATTGCATATTCTACTTTTACTCAATTTGTAGGTTTTTTGGGCGCTAATCCCTGGAATCCCAATCCTCTAAATATTGATTCTCTCCAAAATCAGTATAGGCTTTGGGATATCAGAGATAATCCAATACAAAGAAGCACAAACACCTTACTTCATAAGAATCTTATTATACTACCTACAGACAACGCGGTCTATGCTCAGGGTCTAAGTGGCATAATTAAAAAAGTTATAGACGAAAAAAATCAACCTATTAATTCCTTAATCTCAGTTGGACTAGGGACTGAAAAATTTTTAAAAGCTTATCTTGAAAACACAGGTAGATATAGATGGTTTGGCTATGAGTCTGCTATTGAGAAAGGTGAGGTACGTGTAAGAGGTAGGTTCTTCAATACAGATAATCAGCAAGTTAAAGAGGTACGCCTTTATGTTTCTGGTACACCTAAGCAACACGAGACAACCAACGCAATTGGTTCTATTTCATTTCCTGACGAGCCAGGAACTTACAAACTTATATTTGACTTGGTAGCTGAAGGAGTCGCTGAGTTTCCCAAAAATAATGGTCTAGATCAGTCCCATGTGTTCACTGTATTAGTGGAGGATAATCGCCAATTTGCCCAAGAGATCCAAATACTGGAGCCATTCAAATTTGGGAAGCTCGGTGAAACAGTCAAAATTCCGCTAATGGTGAAAAACACTAGTAATTTTGTCTGGAAAAAGGCAGGTACTAACCCTGTTAATCTTGCTTATCACTGGCTAGATAATAATGGTAAAATCATCATCTTCGATGGTGAACGTACTCCCTTGCCAGGAAGTCTTCCTGTGCAAGGCTTAGTCCAGTTGAACGCAACTATAAAATTGCCCAATCAACCAGGTAAGTACACTATAGTTTTATCAATGGTAAAAGAAGGTGTAGCTTGGTTTAATGATAAAAACGTTAAAGCTCTAGAAATCCCTATAGAGGTTATTTCTCGCTAGTTTTTTGTAAAAACAAAAAATTGCATTGTCGAATTTCTCCTGGCCAATTGAATAAAAGCAGGCATTTAGATATTCTCTAAAGTGAATTGCTTTAAAGGACATTTCTGTGACACCACAAGAATTTTTTTTACTGCTGATGTCAGTCTTAGCTAGTGTGGCAGGGCAGTTTTTTTTAAAAGCAGGCGCACTTAAGTTAGGCAGAGTAAATATAGTGAATGCTTTTAATCATATTCTTAGCATTGTTGCAACACCGGAACTTTTATTAGGGCTTACCTGCTATGCTCTGGGTGCTGTGGCTTACATACTCCTTTTAACTAGAGTTAATCTGAGCATTGCTGGCCCATCCATATCGTTAGTTTACGTTTTCTCCGTGTTGTTAGGCTACTTTATTTTTAGGGAAGTCATTCCTGTTGTGCGCCTCGCAGGCTTGAGCTTTATTGTAATCGGGGTAATATTAGTAGTCTGGCAAAAATAAAATTAAGTTACAGCCATGACCAAAAAAGCACTCATTACCGGCTTAACCGGACAAGATGGTTCTTATCTCGCCGAACTCCTTTTAGAAAAAGGGTATCGAGTATTCGGCTTAGTTCGTCGTTCTAGCACCAGTCATCTAGAGCGTATTAGTCATCTGTCAAACCAGATTCAAATAGTATCTGGTGACTTGTTAGATCAGTCTTCGCTGATGGATGTGGTGACTGATTGTCAACCAGATGAAATTTATAACCTTGCATCTCAAAGCTATGTTCCTCTATCTTGGACACAACCAGCCCTTACTGCTGAATATACTGCTTTGGGGGTGTCACGCCTACTAGAAGCAATCCGGCGCTGTAAACCTGATGCTAAATTTTACCAAGCTTCCAGTAGTGAAGTTTTTGGGCAACCGGATGAGTCACCCCAAACCGAACGTACCGCCTTTCGTCCACGCAATCCCTATGGTGTTGCTAAAGCTTATGCTCATTGGATGACGGTTAACTATCGTCAAAAGTATGATCTTTTTGGTTGCTGTGGGATCACCTATACCCATGAATCTCCCCGTCGGGGTACAGAGTTTGTATTTCGCAAAATCACCCATACTGCGGCGATGATTAAATTGGGTTTAGCCCAAGAATTAAAACTTGGTAATTTAGATGCACGTCGTGACTGGTGCTATGCAAAAGATGCAGTCAATGGAATGTGGTTGATGTTGCAGCAAACTAAAGCAGATGACTACATCATTGCCAGTGGTGAAACTCATTCGGTGCGGGAACTGGTAGAATGTGCATTTAACTATTTAGATTTGAACTGGGAAGATTATGTATCTGTTGATCCGGCATTCTACCGTCCAGATGAACCAGTACAACTAGTAGGTTGTATTTATAAGATTAAAGCGGAACTCGGTTGGAAACCGCAGTATTCTTTTGAACAAATGGTGCAATTAATGGTAGAAAACGATTTGAAAGAATTAAGCGATAAATAATATCATGTTCGCTTGAACACTGATATTATCTGTTGAGGTTGGTAATGGATAATTGGTAATTAGTAATTGGGGTATTAACTAAATTGTTGCGATTGTCAAAGACCGCTCCTACCCTGCGGAAAACTGACGTAACTGAGCATCACAATGGGAATATAAACGACATTTAAGGAGAACAACATGGAATCAAAACCTGAAATTAGTAATAACACTTCTAACGATAATTTTGGTGTTAATATTTCAGGTTATGTTAACAGTGAATTTGGACTTGGTGAAGGAGTTCGAGGAACAATAAGAGCTGTTGAGGCGGCTGGAATTCCTTTTGTGATTAATAATTGTACTTTTAACACAATGCATAGGAAGATGGATTCTTCCTACACAGATTTTTCTGATGAAAATCCTTATCCAATAAATATTATTCAGGTAAACGTAGATATGATTAACACTTTTATCAGTTCTACTAGTCCTGAATATTTCCAAAACAAGTATAACATTGGGTTTTGGGCATGGGAATTACCAGAATTTCCCAAAGAATGGTTGTCAGCGTTTAATCTTTTTAATGAAATATGGACTTACAGTAGTTATTGTGTTGATGCGATCGCACCTACTTCACCTATTCCTGTAATCAAGGTAATGCCTAGTATCTCGCTTCCTCAACCTTCAATCAGCAAACAATCATTAGGCTTACCAGACAATAAATTTATTTTTCTATTTATATTTGATTTTTGTAGTGTATTTGAACGGAAAAACCCTCTAGCAATTATTAAAGCATTTCAACAAGCTTTTGGTAAAGATCATCAAAATGTACAACTAGTAATTAAGTTTTCTAATAGTAAATATTTCCCAGAAAAACTCAAACAATTAAAAGATTCAATAAAGGATTTCCAAAATATTCAACTCATTGATGATTATTTACTCAAAGAAGAACTAAATGCTCTAATTTATCATTGTGATTGCTATGTATCTTTACATCGCTCTGAAGGTTTTGGTTTGACTATGGCAGAGGCTATGTATTATGGAAAACCAGTGATAGCAACTGCTTACTCAGCCAATCTTGATTTCATGAATATTAATAATAGCTTTCTAGTCAAATATTCTTTAGTGACTATCACGGAAGATTATGGCTCTTACAAGAAAGGAAATTTATGGGCGGAACCAGACATTAATCATGCTGCATATTTAATGCAGTATGTATTTAATAATTATGAAGATGCTAAACAAATTGGCAAAAAAGCATCTGAGTATATCAAGTCTGTGTTAAGTCCGAAAGTCATTGGAGAAAAAATCAAAAATAGATTAGCTCATGTAATGCAGAGGCGTAAGTATTCCTCGAATATTGATAATCTTTATACAGAGTTGCAATATCAAACCGTAGAAATTGAAAGATTACAAAACTTAGTTAAAACTATGGAAACTAGTAAGTTTTGGCAGTTGCGAAATCAATGGTTGAACTTGAAAAAAATATATTTTTCGCGAAGTAATAATTAATCTGTAATACCAATAATTATGAGTTATAAAATTCAAAAAATACAGCGAATCTGGGGGAGGCGCGGAATACTAGGAGTTTTACACTTTTTATATCAAAATGCTGCCTCTCGCATCAAAAATCAAATAGCATATCAACAATGGATAGAAAAAAATACTCTGAGTCAACAAGAAATTCTCACTGCTCATGAGCAAATTGCTCAATGGCAAATCAAACCTAAGTTTTCTATCATTATGCCTGTTTATAATGTAGAGGCAAAATGGTTAACACAAGCAATTGAATCAGTTCGTAATCAAATATATCCTAATTGGGAGCTTTGTATTGCAGATGATGCTTCTCCCCAATCTCATATTCGATCTATATTAACTCATTATAGTAAACTTGATTCACGTATTAAAGTTGTATTTCGTACAGAAAATGGACATATTTCCGCCACAAGTAACTCTGCTTTAGAACTGGCTACAGGAGAGTATATTGTACTGTTAGATCATGATGATGAGTTAGCAACTAACGCTTTATTTGAAAATGCTAAGTTAATTAACCAACATCCAGAAGCAGATTTTATTTATAGTGACGAAGACAAAATAGATATCAAAGGAAAACGTTTTTCTCCTTGCTTCAAACCTGACTGGTCGCCAGAATATTTTTATTCTTGCATGTACACCTGTCATTTAGGTGTTTATCGTACTAGTATCATTCGTGAGATTGGTGGTTTTCGTAGTGAGTATGATGGCTCACAAGATTATGATTTGGTATTAAGATTCATCGAAAAAACCAAAAACATCTTTCATATTCCTAAAATTCTTTATCATTGGCGCAGCATATCTGCTTCTGCTGCTTCTGGCTCACAAGCAAAGCCGTGGGCCTATACTGCTGGTAGAAAAGCTTTAGAATCTATGCTAGAGCGTAGTGTATATCCAGGACGTGTTGAAGAAACACCAAATCCAGGTATTTACAGAGTACGACGCAATATAATCGGAAATCCTTTAGTTAGTATAATTATTCCCAGTGCAGGTACAACTATTAATACTGCTTCTGGTAAATTATGTCTTTTAGAGAATTGCATTCGTAGTGTTCAGCAAGTGAGTACCTATCGCAACTTTGAAATTATTGTGGTAGACGGGTATGACATTCCAGATGCAACTTTAGAAAAAATACTTGCGTTAGATGTGAAATTAGTTCGTTGTGCGGAACATTTTAATTTTTCAATGCGAATTAATCGAGGTGTGGCTGAAGCAAAAGGGCAATTTCTGTTGTTATTAAATGATGATACAGAAGTAATTACTTCTGATTGGCTAGAATCAATGTTAGAACTTGCACAACAAACAGAAATTGGTGCAGTCGGAGCAAAACTTTTATTTCCAAATGGCAGATTACAGCATGTAGGGGTAATGATTATTGAGGGTAATCCCTGTCATGCTTTCTATGGTTTTGATAACGAACAATCTGGTTATTTTTGTTCAAATATTGTGAATAGAAACTACCTAGCTGTGACTGCTGCTTGTTTGATGATGCGACAAGAAATATATCAGCAATTGGGGGGACTAGATGAAAAATTTCCCCTAAATTATAACGATGTAGATTTATGTTTAAAAGCGCATCAAGCTGGATACCGCAATGTAGTTACACCTTATGCTCAACTGATTCATTATGAATCTGCTAGTAGGCAAAAAGGTTTAAAACCAGGTGAATGGAATCAATTAAGTCATAAGTGGAAAGATTATTTTGAGCAATTGGGTACAGATCCTTACTACAATCCAAATCTGTCTTTCAAAGCTCCTAATTTTGAATTATTTTAACTGATACTGTTTCACAAAAACTTGATAAATATTGAATTTAGTTTAGGGACGCATAACTGTACGCCCCTAACCATATATTTGTATGCTTAAAAAAGTGAAATGATATGAGATTAAGGTTGAGGAGGTGCGGGGGGTGCATCTGGGATTTCTGCATCTCGTCCTTGTCTTTGCAGATATTTACTCAGTACATAAGCCATATCACCACGAGTCATGGGTTTTAATGGGTAAATATTTCCTTGGGTATCTATATTAACAAATGCTTCGGCTACGACTGTGGCGATCGCTTTTCTTGCCCAAGAGGGAATAGTGGCTGCGTCAGGATGAGGAGCTAAAATTTCATTAACAGTCTCATCAGGAAACTGAAATACACCATAGGCTTGAGCAAAAATGGCCAAAGCTTCTGCTCTTGTTACTCTTTGATTAGGGAAAAACAAATTACCCCGATAGCCTCTCATAATATCTGTTTTTAAGACAGTTTGAATATCTTTATAGGCCGGATGAGAAGATGGTACATCTGGAACCACAATATTTTCTTTGCTGGCTGCTTGTCGTTTATCTAGTCGAAATGCTTTCACCATAATTGAGGCTAAATCTGCTCGACTGATTATCCTTTCTGGATGAAAGTTATTATCTGGATAGTTAGTCATCCAATTCGCAGCCACTACCATTTGAATTGGATCAGATGATTGTTTGGCTTGTGGTTGAACTTGGGCAGAAACGACAACTGGAAAGGATTGTATTAATGTCACTAAAGTAAGAACACTTAAAAATCGACGCATAAATGTAAATTTAAAAAATCATAGTACTGAAGAATAACATCAACTCTGTTTTACCCCGATCCGGAAATCAACCAAATTTTCTTTGGTATCTTATACCATTTCACGTTAATCACGATACATATAAATTTGTCCCAGACGCGAAATTTCGCGTCTCTACACCGTCTGTATTTGTATCAAGGTTTTCATGAAATGGTATTATGACCAATACTTCTTTAATGGTACAGAGCTAATTCAAAATCCAAAATCGAATGACCAATCTTCTTGGTATGAGCCAAGTCAAAAAAAAGGGTGGATATGTATTTTTTAACACAAAATTCCACCCATGTAACTATAAATTTCCGTAGGTTTCTATCAACAGAAAAATTGATTTAAATCAAGATAACTAAACTTGAGTAGCATCTTCCTGATTAATTTGCTGCTCAAGATTACTGATAGCACCATTTAAACCAGCGAGCTTTGTCTCTAAGTCATCACGCATTGCTTTGAGAAATCTCAGTTTGCGTTCTAAACGATTTTTCCGAGAAACTGGCTCCCCCTCACAGCAAGAGTTATACCAGAAATTAAAAGGAAACATAGCTACCTTTCCAAATAAACCCTACTTAAATTCTGACGAAATTATTTTCAAATTAGGGGAAAGCAGATGGGAGGAAAACCGATCCAATATTAGTCATTTTTCATTTGTCATTCGTCATTCGTCATTGGGCATGAATCAGTTAACAGTTTAATTTGATAACTGATAAGTAGAACGGCGGAAATAATTCAAGGTTTGTAGTGAGGACTGAAGTCCTTACTACGAACTTAATTCCCAATTTTTTACATTCCTTAACATAGTTCGATTTATTCCCACCGACTTACTTAACTGATAACTGATAACTGACAAGTCCCCGATCCCTGATCCCCAATCCCCAATACTTAACTAGCGAACTCCTGCAAACCCAACTCGCTCAATCGCTTTTTGTCCTTGGTCTGTGAGTAAAAGTTGGGCGTAAGCTTCACCAATTTGCTGTGCTTGTACGTCGTTTTGCTTAATAATTACAAACAAGTTAGTTGTAATTGGATAGCTGCCATTTTTGATGGCTTCAGTGTTGATTTGATGACGCTGACGTGGGCATTGTTCAGGTGTTACTAATGATTCACGGTATGGTGAAATTAATTGTGTAGATGTCAGACCCAATGGTAAAGGCTTGACGGTGCATTGAGGAACTACTGCACGAGCCGAGGCGTAATATACACCACCAGGTATTTTACTGACTTGTCTTACTGCTTCTGTGCTTGATGACACATATTTTACATTAGAGCCAAGTGATAGACTCTGCAAGTTTTTGTTACCAGAGAAGATTGCTGTATCTGCTTTTTCTAAACGTTGCGAGAAAGGGGTAATGGGTAAGTCTGGCCCGCCTACCTGTTTCCAATTAGTAATTTTCCCCAAATAAATCTGCTGCAACTGATCAACGGTTAAACCTGGTACTTGCAAAGATGGGTTGACTACTACTGCAATACCATCTGTGCCAACTTGACGTTGTTCAAGGGTCAAGCCTTTTTGTTTAGCTAAAGAATATTCTGAATCTGTGAGGGGACGGGAAGACTGAGCAAAATCTAATTTCCCATCTAGCAACATGCTTATACCAGAACTAGAACTGGGACTGCTATTGTTCGGGTCTTGGTAGCGCAACTGTAATTCTGGGCGATCGCTTTGAATTTGTGAATCGATTAATTGACGGATTGGCGCCCAAGCTGCACTACCACCATAGTTAGCTGCTGCAACTGGAACATTCGCAACACTCTGAAAATTAGATACAAAAGATGAGGTTGGATTGGAATTTTGACTAGAGGTAGCAACTGTGTTCTTGCGAACTAATGTGTATGGTCTTAACAGCCACCAGGCCACTCCACCCAGCACCAAAATTGTCAATATTTTGCCAATTATCAAGCCTCTAAGAAAAAGCCAGATTTCTCCATTAATAGGTATTCTTCTTTGGTTTGTATTATCCATGACGATTGTTTTGTTAGTTTGTTAAAATTACATTTCCGCTATTTAGGCAGAAATGATGAAGCGGTAGATGCAAAAAACTTGAAAATCTTAATGATCAGATTTGGCTGTTTTTAAACTCTGTAAATTTTCTGGAACTGGTTCAAAAAACTGTTTGATAAACCTGAGTGAGTGTGGAGGTTTATTTATATTGAATATACTTGTTTGTAAGAATATATAAAAAATAAATATTATCAATAAACTTGTGCTAATACCAAACCCCATTCCCAGAAGTAAAATATTTTTTTTATAGGTAATAGAAGAATTATTATGAGTGATTTTGTCTTGAATGACACGTAAAGAAGAAAAAGATAAATCCCTAGCAGCAATAAGTGCTTCTAGAGCTTCTAACGCTGATTGATAACGCTTACTAGAGCGATCGCACACCATTTTATCGATCACATTTGCGAGACTGTCGCTTACCCTTAAGCGATCGCGCCAGATAATTTCTCCTGAATTGGGATCTTTTGGTATTTGGTCAGATTTTAATCCTGTCAGAGCTTGAATACCTATCATCCCAACCGCATAAATATCGCTGCACAGTTGTGGTTTACCTTTGATCTGTTCACTAGACATATAGCCAGGAGTACCTACAACAACCGTGACACTACTTTGTCCAAACTCGTTGATTCCCAAACCACCAATTTTTTTAATACTGCCAAAATCAATCAATACAATTTTCCCGTCACTATGTCGTCGCATTAAATTTTGAGGCTTAATATCCCGATGAATAATGTTATTTTGGTGGACAAAAACCACTACTTCTAGAATTTCCCGCAATAGGTTAAAAACCACATCTTCATTTAGACATATACCTGGAGAAATTTCTTGGGTTAGGTCATGACCATCAATAAATTCCTGAACCAGATAAAAATCACCATTTTCATCAAAGTGAGCAAATAAGCGAGGAATTTGGTTGTGATTGTCGCCTAGCTGATATAAAACTTCTGCTTCTTTTGCAAATAAATTTTTAGCAATTGGCACATGAGACGGATTTAGATTCTTAGGCTTAAAATGTTTAACTACACAATAAGGTATCCCTGGCAAATCTAAATCAACAGCCAAGTAAGTATCGCCAGAACCCCCACTCCCTAAAAGTTTAATAATCTTGTAACGATTCCGAAGGGTTATCCCAATTAGAGAGAGAAGATACTGACTCATATTGTGCATTCTGAATGCTAAATTACTAACCAGTAAAATTAGCTAGTATTATTTTTAATATTTTTTTATACGTATCAATTTAGTAACTAGACTAGATGTAGTGACGTCCAAGACGATACTACTTAGTATTCCTCTTTTGAGTCATTAATCTCATGAGAGATGATATTGTTTCTAATTGCAAAATTTATACAAGTAATTATTTTATACATGCTAATTTTTTTTAGATGTATTAAATCATATTAATATAGTACGAAGAAATTTTAAACATTAAGCTTAAGTAAATGTAAAATCAACCTCATAGTAAAATCATAGTTCAATCTTTGCTTGATACTAAGAGGATTATGAAAAAGTTGTGGGTAAATATAATTGATTTGAACGGGGAGCATCCCAATTTTTTCAAAATACCACAAACCAAAGGGTTTAAATCCTTTGCTATTAGCACAAGTCGTCTGAAGACGACTTATATAAATCAAACAGTCTGCTTAAAGCAGACTTTCACTATAAGACTGCGAGTTCAATCGTAGGCGTTTTTTTGAACTTAAACTATTAGCTGCTGAACTTTAGTTCAGAGTGGTTGAGGTCTAGACTGAAATAGCCCTGGTGTGATAATACTCCAAAATTAAGAGGTTTATCGGTTTGTTTGACCTCAATAGTTAAGTTAGGTAATCCCTCTAATTTTTCTAGAGGTGGAAGTTCTTCTTCCAAAAGTGGTACAAAAACTTTTAAACTTGCTGGCAGACATTCAATTTCAACTGGAGTTTTCCCTAAAATTTCACCATCAACAACAACTTTTTGAGGTGGGTCGGTTGTAATTTTAAATTTTTTAGCTCGTAAGTACCCAATATCATTTCTTTCAGCTGGATTACCCGCAGAAGCAGTCTGAAATAAATGAAACGTAGCTGCGATCGCGGCTGTTCTATTAACCGGAGCTACTATAGTTAAATCCAGCAATCCGTCATCTACAATCAGTCCTGCTGGCCCCTGCGCTAAAACAGATGTCGCAGGTGCAGAATTTGCTACTGTTACTGCTGCTGCACTAGTTGAAATTACTTTATCTTCGGTTTCAATTTCGACATCAAATGACTGTAATTCACTTAATTGTTTAAATCCAGCTATGATATAAGCCAAGAAACCAAAACGATTTTTCGATTCCCGATCTGCTTTTTCCACGGTTTCTGCTTCAAAGCCAATACCTGTCAGCAGTACCATTGGATAACCGTTGCAAGTGGCAGTATCTACAATCCGTGTCCCACCCTGCAAAATTGTTTTGCAAGCACCTTCAATTGTGTCTGGTATTCCTAAAGCTGTAGCAAAAGCATTTGCTGTTCCACGAGAAATAATTCCAAACGGAATCTCACTACCCACTACAGCCGCCGCCGCCGCCGAGAGAGTACCATCTCCTCCAGAAGCAATAATGGCATCTACTCCCCTTTCTACTGCTTCGTGGGCTAGTTGATCGGCACAAATTTCTTCAGTTGTAAAGTGGATATCCAGGTCAATTTCTGGCTCTAGCAAAGCTCGAATCTGTGCCAGTTCTTGCTCGGAGTCACCCTGACCTGCAACTGGATTAAAGATGAGGCAGGCTGAACGTTTCATATACTACGATGCATTTAAATATTTAAAGTTATCAAATTATATTGATAGCGCATCTGTAGAATTAAAGCTTCCACCTTACGATAGTATTTTTAATTCTGGCTACAAACAACAAAAGTTGTAAAGATAAGTAAAGCTAAAAAAAGAAACTTAATGGCAATCGCCAGAGTGCAACGCCGAACGTCACCCACTGCGGTAGTCTAGATGAAGTAAATTTATCTCTGCCCTTTGACATAATTGATTTATGACATCAGTGGTTTCCAGTCCGAGCCGTACAATCCGCATTGGTTCTCGTAAAAGCCAACTTGCTCTGATTCAGACTTATTGGGTACAAGAACAACTGCAAAAAAGCTTTCCAGATATTACTTTTGAAGTCCACACTATGGCCACTCATGGCGACAAAATCTTGGATGTCGCATTAGCCAAGATTGGTGATAAAGGACTGTTTACCAAAGAACTCGAACTGGGAATGATCAATCATGAGATTGACTTTGCTGTTCATTCTCTCAAGGATCTGCCGACTCGCTTACCAGAGGGTTTGGTTTTAGCAGCAATTACAGAACGAGAAAATCCCGCCGATGCGCTTGTGGTGCATGAAAAACACAAAGACAAGCAAATTGACACCTTGCCAGAAGGGGCGGTGATTGGTACATCTTCTTTACGACGTTTAGCACAGTTACGGCATAAATTCCCCCATTTCACATTTAAAGATGTGCGTGGCAATTTGAACACACGCATGGCCAAGCTAGATGCAGGTGAATATGATGCTTTGATTTTGGCGGTAGCTGGGTTACAACGTTTGGGAATGGGCGATCGCATTCATCAAGTTATCCCCAAAGAAATTTCCCTACACGCCGTTGGTCAAGGTGCATTGGGTATTGAATGTCGCGCTGAAGATACAGAATTGATATCTTTACTGAAAGCCATTGAACATCCCGAAACACGCGATCGCTGTCTAGCAGAACGCGCTTTCCTACGGGAACTCGAAGGTGGTTGTCAAGTACCCATTGGTGTAAATACTGAAATTAATGGTAATAATTTAACATTAACAGGTATTGTTGCCAGTGTCGATGGTCAAAAAGTGGTCAAAGATACCATTTCTGGCGAAACCAAAGACGCAGAACAGCTAGGTACACAGCTAGCCAAGCAAATGCGGGGACAAGGAGCGCAGGAAATTTTGGATCAAATCTTTGCCGAGATCCAGCGTGGCTCTTAAATTCAGTTAACAGTTATCAGTAAACAGTGAACAGAAAGAGTAACTGATAACTGATAACTGGCCACTGATAACTGTTATTGTGATGGTATTAAGAAAGATTGCAGTTGCTAAACATATCTACCAAAGTTAATTGGTAGTTTAGCAAAGTAAATACTAACACGTAGGCAAGTTCGGGGAAGCAAAAATTACCATGCGGATTCTATTTGTTGCAGCAGAAGCAGCTCCCGTTGCAAAAGTCGGCGGAATGGGTGATGTCGTCGGCGCACTACCTAAAGTCCTGAGAAAAATGGGGCATGATGTGCGAATCTTCCTGCCTTATTACGGCTTCCTGCCAGACAAAATGGAGATTCCTAAAGACCCCATTTGGCATGGATATGCCATGTTCCAGGACTTTACAGTTTACGAAAGTGTTCTACCTGGTACTGATGTGCCACTGTATCTATTTGGACATCCAGCATTTTCGCCTCGCCGTATCTACTCTGGAGAAGATGAACACTGGCGGTTTACTTTGTTTGCCAATGGTGCAGCCGAGTTTTGCTGGAATTATTGGAAGCCGGAGATTGTTCATTGTCACGATTGGCACACAGGCATGATTCCCGTTTGGATGCACCAGTCTCCTGATATCACCAGTGTGTTCACAATTCATAACCTGGCATATCAAGGGCCGTGGCGCTGGTATTTAGAGAAAATTACCTGGTGTCCTTGGTATATGCAAGGACACAACACCATGGCCGCGGCGGTGCAATATGCTGAGAGAGTGACTACTGTTTCCCCGACATATGCTGAACAAATCAAAACAGCTACCTATGGTGAAACTTTAGAAGGTTTAATGTCCTTTATCAGTGGTAAATTATCTGGGATTGTCAATGGGATTGATACCGAAGTTTACGATCCGGCAACTGACAAATATATTGCCCAAAACTTTACCACCGAAACCATCGATAAGCGCAAAGCGAACAAAGTTGCTTTACAAGAAGAAGTCGGTTTAGAAGTTAACTCAAACGCTTTTTTGGTGGGGATGGTAACGCGCCTAGTAGAACAAAAAGGCATTGATTTAGTGTTGAATATACTGGATCGGTTTATGTCTTATACCGATGCCCAGTTTATCGTATTGGGTACAGGCGATCGCTACTACGAAACCCAATTATGGCAAATGGCATCCCGCTTCCCTGGACGCATGAAAACCTATTTACTTTATAATGATGCCCTAGCCCGTCGTATCTATGCAGGTTCCGATGCTTTCTTAATGCCTAGCCGTTTTGAACCCTGCGGTATTAGCCAAATGATGGCTTTGCGCTATGGTTCCATACCCATAGTCCGCCGTACCGGAGGATTAGTCGATACTGTATCCCACCACGTCCCCGCGCATCATAGTGGTACTGGTTATTGTTTTGACCGCTATGAACCATTAGATTTATTCACCTGTATGGTTCGCGCTTGGGAAGGCTTCCAATATAAAGATTACTGGCAAGATTTGCAAAAACGTGGTATGAATCAGGACTTTAGTTGGTATAGCTCCACTAAACAGTATGTGAAACTGTATCGCTCAATGTTAGGCTTGCCTGAAGAAGAAGAACAGCCACAACCAGAAGCAGAACAACCTGATTTGGTTTTGAAATCTTAGAAAATAGGAATTCTACCTCTTTGTGTCTTGGTGTCTTAGTGTTTCAATAATTCTTTTTTCAACACCCTTCGGGTTCGCCACCTTGCCAAGTTCCCTCCGGGACGCTACGCGAACGTGACGGGAACCGCCAAGACGGCAAGTGGACTCACCAAGACACTAGGACACGTAAAGTTTCCGGGAGCTTGGTAGCCCCTCGGCTTTAGCCAGGGGCGGAAAAGCGACATTGCGGCTTGAGCCGCAGTCTCTAATTTGATAGAATTGAGCAATCCCAGTAGGAATAATCATCGGCGTGTTGAAGCCT
>NZ_JBHFLM010000237.1:0-19840 GCF_041928655.1 Pelatocladus sp. BLCC-F211
TGCGGGGGTTTCCGAGCCAGCGCGTTGCGGAGGTTCCACGCCACCTGCTTTATGCCGGGGAACCCGTCCACCGCAGTGGCTCCTCCGTTGTAGCGACTGGCGTCCCGTTGTAGTACCTGGCGTCGGGTCAAGAGCGTTGTAGCACGTGGCGTGGACAAGGAGGACAAGGGAGAAAAAATCTATACACTGTTGGGCAAGTATTTATGAGTTAGTGCTAACGACGACTTTAATAGCCTTTTCAAGACACTGACTACTACTGTTTGCACATTCGGGTATTTCAATATCTGGTTGAACTCCTACACCCTCAATGGTGTTACCTTTGGGTGAAACTACTTGAACAGTCGGGACAATGAGAGCAAAGCCTTGCCATCTCAGTCTAAAAGCATCACCCCCAAACAGTGCGCCCATTGTGCGGGTTCCCAGTATTTTGGCAGCACGGTAGTCTTTGATGATTCCTGTGAAGAGGTCACACGATGAGCCGCACTGACCATCAACCAGAATAAAATGGGGTCTTGAATCTTTCTGAGCTTCTAACCGCGTGCGCCACTCAATATAAGAATGTTCCTTTCCAAGCTCTATTTCTGCTTTCGCTTTCCCATTAATTGCATCATCAAAATATCCTCGAAAGATATATGGTTCTTTTTTTTGCAAGCCTTCACGAGTTCTGTCTCTCCAAAGCAGTTTATTAGAACCAACGATGTCCTCAACCAGATAGCTAATGCTTGATCCATACCCTCCCCCATTTCCACGCAAATCAATGAGAATTATTTTGGCTTGAGAGAGTTGAGCTTTTCTCCGATCAAGTTCTGCTTTGGTAATCAGAGGAATGATGAAGCTTTTGACTCGGAGAATCCCAATTTTACCTCTCATTTCAGCTGAAACGGCTGGATCAGGTCTAGCATTTGATAAAGGTTTCTGTTCAATCATGCGAAATAATTTTTGACCCTCAACAGGGTCTAACAGTCGCAAGTGAGAAACTGAGAGTTTCTTCAATTGATTGCTGATATGTGTTGTTAATTCTGATCTTGACCAATTAGGTTTTGTCTCAACTTTGGCTAAAATTTCTCTTAAGTGCTGTTCTCGTTCATCTTTTTTGAATTTTGGATCAAAAATGTTACTCTCAAGTGTTTGATAAACGTCACGGATAAATAGCTTCGCTTCTGAAGAAGAGATAGTATTTGTACCTTTCAAAGTGGAGGATGTGAACCAATCTAGCGAAACATCTTGTTTCTGAGCTTGAGTAACCTTGCTGATACTTCCTTGACTCGATTGATGATCAAGTTGGGATTTATTGAAC
Source organism: Pelatocladus sp. BLCC-F211 (assembly GCF_041928655.1). NCBI lineage: Bacteria > Bacillati > Cyanobacteriota > Cyanophyceae > Nostocales > Hapalosiphonaceae > Pelatocladus > Pelatocladus sp. BLCC-F211. The sequence goes on from NZ_JBHFLM010000237.1 coordinate 1,298, forward strand.
AATTGGCAGCTTGTCACGCTCACAAGTGTAATGATCAACAAGAACCTTGTTAAGTGTTTAGTCTTTGGCATAAACTCCATGCTGAAGCGTTGATGGCTTTTAAGAACTAGTTCAACCAGAGAAATCTATTATTAATAAGTTGTCTAGGGCTTGTCTTTCAAATTCCTGTGCAATTTATAAAAATCTTTTGATTTTACGCTTTGTTATTTCGCCAGTGAGGTCAAATTGATGTCTTCCCAAGCAACCGCTATGTGTCCAGCAGACGTAATCAAAGAGGAGTGGGTGCTGTCCAGACACATCCTTCAAGCGGGTGGGCTAATTGTGGAACATCAGCTTCAGCCGTCCGGGGAGTGTGAAGTATCGTCCGGGCTAACTCATCATTTCCTGGTTTTTGAACTGGGGAATGTGACACGCCAAGTTTTCCGTATCGGGAAGCAAGAGTATGACGGATCTCTACTGCAAGGCGAACTACTTCTGATTCCGGCTAAAGCTCCTTTTTTTGGAGCTTGTGAAACGACTGATGAAATTTTGGCATTGTTCATCGATCCAACTTTTCTACATCAAATGTCGTTGGAAGCAAATTGTCCCCACTCTGAGCAAGTTGAACTTCTCAGCGTTATAAGCACACGTGATCTGCAAATTGAATTGATTGTGCAGTCTATTCACAATGAAATCCAGCAAAACAGATGGGGAAGCAGATTGTATTTAGATTCTTTAGCAAACTTGTTAACAATTCATCTACTTAGAAACTATACTTCCAGCCCTCTTAAACTGCGAGAATACCAGGTAGGGTTAGGTGAATTTAGACTAAAACGGGTATTAGAATATATCAATGCCCATCTTGAACAAGATATTGAGTTAACCGATATTGCTGAAGTAGCAGACTTTAGCCAATGCTATTTTTCTAGTCTCTTTAAGCAATCAATGGGGATAGCTCCTTGGCAGTATGTAGTACAGCAGCGAGTTGAACGGGCAAAGAAGTTGTTAAAACAGCGTAATAAATCAATTTCAGAGATAGCATTACAGTGCGGTTTCAACAGTCAGAGTCACTTCACACAGCAATTTCGTAAAATGACAGGAGTCACACCTAAGACATATCGAGAATGTTGAGCCTTAAAGTTTGAACATTAAGCCTTAAAGCTTGAACGTTGAGGTTTGAAGGTCGAAGGTTGACGTTTGGGAAGCATCCCACTTTTTTCAATATACCGCTAAGGATTTAAATCCTTAGCTAATAGCACAAGTCGTCTGAAGACGGCTCAAACAAATCTCAAACAAATCAAGTAGTCTGCTTAAAGCAGACTTTCGCTATGAGACTGCGATTTCAATCGCAGCCGGGTTTTGAAATGATCCAAAATCCAAAATCTAAAATCGAATGACCAACTTATTGTTGTTAGTCTATAAAAAACTGTATTAAAGTACAGTAATTTTGATCCAAAAGAGGGGAACTATGCCACATACAATTGTTACAGATGTCTGTGAAGGCGTCGCGGATTGCGTAGATGCTTGTCCAGTTGCTTGCATTCATGATGGCCCAGGGAAAAATGTCAAAGGTACTGATTGGTATTGGATTGACTTCGCTACCTGTATTGACTGCGGTATATGTCTCCAAGTTTGCCCAGTAGAAGGTGCGATCGTCCCAGAAGAAAGACCTGAATTGCAAAAAACGCCATTATAGTTCATAGTCAAGAGTCAATAGTCAAGAGTACAGAGAATTTCAAATTGACCCTTGACTCTTGACCCTTGACCCTTGACCAATGACCAATGACCCTTGACCAATGACCAATGACCAATGACAAATGACTATTTACTAGAAGTTGATAATGTCCACGCTGGATATATTAAAGATGTTGATATTCTGCAAGGTGTAAATTTCTGTGTTTCTCCTGGGGAATTAGTCACGGTGATTGGCCCTAATGGTGCAGGAAAGTCAACTTTAGCAAAAGCCATTTTTGGATTGTTGACACCTCATACAGGGACCATCACTTTTAAAGGAGAAAATATCACTGGCTTAAAATCGAATCAAATTGTGCAGCGAGGGATGTGTTATGTACCGCAAATCGCCAATGTTTTTCCCTCCCTATCTGTAGAAGAAAATTTGGAAATGGGTGCTTTTGTCCGCGATGTTCCTCTTCAACCACTCAAAGACAAAATATTTACCATGTTTCCTCGACTGCGCGATCGCCGTCGTCAACGTGCTGGTACACTTTCTGGTGGTGAACGTCAGATGTTAGCCATGGGTAAAGCATTAATGTTAGAACCCAGTCTATTACTTTTAGATGAACCTTCTGCCGCCTTATCTCCGATTTTGGTAACTCAAGTATTTGAGCAGATCAAAGAAATTAACCGGGGAGGTACAGCCATTGTCCTAGTCGAACAAAACGCTCGCAAAGCCTTAGAAATGGCCCATCGCGGTTGCGTACTCGAATCTGGACGCGATGCAATCACAGGCCCCGGTCAAGAATTATTAAATGACCCTAAAGTCGGAGAATTATATTTAGGAGCAGGAAAAGGACATTAGACCTCTTGCAAAAGTCGAATGAACTCCCCTCAATCCCCTCATGAACGGGGAAAAGATTTAGTTCCCTCCCCGTAAACGGGGAGGGTTAGGGTGGGGTAAAAATATTTTTGCAAGAGGTCTATTGATCTTTTTGGCATAATTCCCAAATCCAATGACTTATAACCCACCGCGATCGCGTTCTAGGTCGTAAATAATTTGTGAGAATCGCAAAGATAAGATCCCCGACAACTCCTACGAAGTCGGGGATCTTGTATCTCACGAATAAATTAAGAAAGCTGTAACAACTAATTAGAAAGTGAAGGTGGTACGAAGTGTACCGACATAAACTGTCTCGTTGTTGTCATTATGCTCAGGATTTAAGATGACCACCAAACCTGGAGTAAAAGCAATATTGTCGTTCAACTGGTAACGATAGAGTGCTTCTATGTGGTAAGAATTGTCATCATCTTCACGCGCACTTATGTCATTATCGGTAACTTTAGGTGGTTGACCAAACTGAAAACCAAGCAAGTTACCCTCTTTACCGAAGTCTTTGAAAGCTACGTTAGCCATCCAATAGAAAGCATCCGCATTGTCACCTTCATTGGGACCACTCTTTGCTTCCGCGTTGGTGAAACCTGCCCAACCACCAACAGTCAACTTAGAACTGGGCTTGAAGTTAACTTCTGCACCGTAGTGGTTTGCAGCAGTAGCAACACCGCTACCAAAAGGTTGGTTGGCATTTGCGCTACCTGTAGATCCAAATAGGCTAACACCGCCAACACTATTTTGATAACTGCGGGCGTAAGTCAGACCAATATTGAATGCTCCATTTGGTTGGTAAGCAAGTTGAGCAAGAGCAGCATAGTTACCATCAAATAGACCTGCTCCATCAAGAGGACTACTAGCTACATTATTACTTCCACCGGCTAGATAACCCACTGACGCACTGAAAGCAGATCCTTCAGGTTTGAAATTAACAGTTATACCTGCACCACCGGAACCTTGGCGGTAGATGGGGCTGAAGCGACCATAGCGGGAAATCGCACCTTTTCCTGAACTAGCAAATTCAGAAAAGTTAGGAACGTTCTCCCAGAATTCACCGTTATTAGCATCTACCTTGACACGAATAGCATCACTGAGGTTGAAAGCGTAGTTGATTTTATCGATTTGAACCTCATTACCAGTGTTATTGTCATAGGCGAGGCGGGCCATGTTAGTACCGGTTGCTGTTCCAAAGTTAGGTATATTGCCAGCCTGCAAACGGATTTGCAGTTGGTCTGTACCCATGAAACTACTGTTCAAACTTAAGCGAACCCGGTCTGAGAAAGTAAAATTGTCATCTACATCATCCCCACTACCGTTAGCTTTCTCGTCTCCAAAAGCTCCACCGAAGTTGAAGATAGCTTCCCCAACTAACTTTGTGGTAGTGGAAAACTGGTTTGCTTCCAACTCAGCAGTGCGAGCTTCCAAAGCGTCTACACGACCGCGCAAAGTAGCTAGTTCCGCAGAAAATTCTTCTTGCAAACGCTGTAGGGTAGCCAAGTCTTCCTTTGTTACCAATTCAGCTGTTGCTGTAGCAATCAGTTCATTAACCCGATCCAAACAAGCATTCAAACCTGCGGCGAATTCATAACGGGTCATGGGACGGTTCCCACGATAAGTACCGTTGGGATAACCTGCAATACAACCGTAGCGTTCAACTAAAGACTGCAATGCTTGGAATGCCCAGTCTGTAGGCTGTACGTCAGAAAACTGAGAAACAGATGTTACTTGGCTCATGCCTTCAGTTGATCCTTGGGATAACTGAGTTACAGAAGTCACATCTTGACTAATTTCTTGGTTTACTTCTGCTGCAAAAGCATTATTGGCTGCAAATAATGTAGCAGCAAAAACAAGCGGACTCAGCTTCAGGGCGTTCCAGAATGGTTTTGTCATTTTGTTAGTCTCACTCACACCTACTGGCTCAATCATGATATACTTGTTCAAATAAATTTTTAATTAAATTCACTTGAGTTTTGAACCATGATTTTCAGTAACAATTGTACCAAAAGAAGCGGTGATTAACGCAAGTACCCACCGCTATTTTTAATTGTTATTTCATTAATGTATTTGGTAAACATAAAATAATTCTGCGTTTATGACGTAGTAAGTTACCTTCTTCCTCAAATTGTTGAAGAAGGCGAGTTACTGTCACTCTTGTTGTATTTAACACTTCTGCCATCTCTTGATGAGTAACGTTGAGCTCAATCAGCTTGCCTTGTTCTACATCGCGGCCAAATTTTTCACTTAGCCAAACCAAAAATTGCCACAAACGTAGAGAAATTGGTTTTCTATGTACAATGCTTAAAAGTTCCTCTGCTTGTTGAATATGAGTTATGAGAGCATTAACATCTTGATTCCAATGATGCGGGGGTACTACACTCACTTCTACACTGGTTAAACATTCTATTTGATAAGGCTTGACTCTTGAAAGAGGATGACCAATTAAATCCCCTGGTCCCCAATAGCCCAAAGTAATGAATGTTCCATCTTCGCTCCAAGTCAAGGTACGCACTGCTCCACGCTCGATTCGCCACAACACATCATTACGAGCTGGAATCACTTCTTTACGAGTAAAGATTCTTTGGGGTAAATTTGATGATAAGCTAGACTTATGTGATGCAATTGGGTTTTGTGTGTGACTGCTGGAATAAATCATTGGTGTTGTTGGGTTAGGATTATTAGCAACTCAAAGAAATTAGATAGATCACTAAAGTTAGTTCATCGCTGTAGCATATTTTATTTGCCACAGAGTTAAATTCGTGGCTAAAGTGATGGAAAGTAAAACTAGTGAGTGTTAAGAAGCATTAATGTAGACCAAAAGATAGATGTCAGGGGTGGAAAATTTTTGTAAATTCAGAAATACTTATTAGACTTGTCAAACAAAATACACATAAATTACTCCAAAAGTAACTTTTTGTAATATGGCTTATAACCATGTAGTTGGTTCATTAGACATGAATCAGGGATGATTTTAGGGTTATATATCGTACATATTTACAGGCATATATAAAATTCATCAAAAAAGGTTGTTAGGGAAATATTGTACTTTTGTAACTAACCTGTTAAGTTAATTTGATACTTTCAAATTAAGGGGTTACTACAAAGTTTACTCGTAAAGATGCAGCAAAATTAATCAAATGTGCTGTTAATTGCTTAATCGTTGATTAATTATTATTGCATTTTACGTTAATTGAGAATAATTATTAACTAATTTTGCTTATAACAATGATAACAACCGCAAATTTGGAAGATGCATCACTCATCTTTGTAAACTAATCCGAGTAAGTTGAAACTTGACGAGTTTGCAAAAATTCTTCACTTGTTGTCTTCATTAATGAGAATTCTCTGCTTTCTAAAGCTTGTTTGTTGCTAATACTATTGTCTTCTCCAAGGTTTTGTATATAAAGAAACATTGTTCTTTCTGGTATTTTGATTGCAAGCTAGGGGTTTCTGCACCAAGATACCAGTTTTGTAGGTTGAAATACAAATTTAGCCTTCTGTGATGGTATGGTACAATACTCTGCCTGCCACTTTTGTATTACATTCCCTAGAGAATTCAGTGTTTTTGCATCTGTCTACGGGTAATAATCATCAGTTTATTTGATTACACATAAGCCACTGTTTAGATGGCAAATATTATTATGTGGTACTTGGTTAATTTAGTATTCAAAGTTTAAGAACAGGTAAGCTTTACATGAAATGTAAGTTAGATTACAAATCATCTACTGTTCTCGAAGAATTGGTTTAGGCTAACGTTATGGTTATTGTTAACTTTGGAAGTATAAGAACTCAAAGTAATGGTTTGTCATCAATTCTTGATGATTTAGCACTTCCTTAGATAATGAAGCTTTGATTTGAACATATCAATTAGACAGTCAGGGCTAATCAACAGACCTACTGTGTTTATTTCTCTTTATCCATATGAATTCTCCTTCCACTGAACCGATAGATATTGAAGAACCGACTTTTTCTCATATTCCTGTCTTACCTCAAGCAGTGATTGAGGGTTTAGCGGTACGTCCTAGTGGACATTATTTAGATGCAACAGTGGGAGGTGGAGGTCACACTCGTTTAATTTTAGAATCTGCAACCGATGTGCGAGTCACTGCTGTTGACCAAGATGAGGATGCTTTGGCGGCGGCGCAAAAGGAATTAGCTGAGTTTGGAGAACGTGTCACATTCGTCCATTGTAATTTTGCTGCTTACGAATTTCCATCTAGTAGTTTCGCTGGTATTCTCGCTGATTTGGGAGTGAGTTCTTACCATCTGGACACAGCAAACAGGGGTTTTAGCTTTCGTCATGAAGCTAATTTGGATATGCGAATGAATAAACAACAATCTCTGACAGCAGCAGATGTGATTAATGATTGGGATGAGGCTGAATTAGCAGATATTTTTTTTAAATACGGAGAAGAAAGACTCTCACGGCGCATTGCTAAACGCATTGTCGAACAGCGTCCGTTTGAGACTACCACACAGTTAGCACAGGCGATCGCCTACAGTGTTCCCCCCAAATACCGTTATGGCAGAATTAGCCCTGCAACTCGTGTTTTCCAAGCACTGCGAATTGTGGTCAATGACGAGTTAAAGTCTTTAGAAACCTTGATCGCCAAAGCACCACAGGCGCTTGTACCTGGTGGCAGAATTGCAATTATCAGTTTTCATAGCTTGGAAGACCGTTTGGTTAAACATGGTCTGAGGAATTCACCTTTGTTAAAGGTTTTGACAAAAAAGCCAATCACTGCACAAGAAGAAGAAATTGTCAATAATCCTCGTTCTCGTTCTGCAAAATTAAGGATCGCTGAGAGGGTGGGAATCGATGATTAGGGATTCTCCAGAGGAGACGCTACGCGTAGACGCGCAAGCGGCTTCTCACAGAGTACGGGGACAAGGAGGACAAGGGGAGCCACTGCGCCCTTGCGGGTTAAGAGCGTTGTAGCACGTGGTGTGGACAAGGGAAGGGGGACGAAGCGGAGAATAAACACTATTGACCTTTGACCAACTAGCAACTATTACTAAATCAGTTGAACCACTGAGACTCAAGCACTCTGGACAACTCGCTGCTGTCAGTATCTTATTGAACTTCAAACCAGATACTTACATGGAAGCTTTTCGTGAGAAGATTAGTAAGCATAATAGGCAATCTTCTTCATCTACTTCCGAACCAACTCGGATTACTGGTTGAGTAAGCAAACAAGTCATCAAATGTATTTGATTTTGTTAGCAATTTGATCAAATATGTGTTTATTGATAGTTTTTGCTACTTTTAATCATAAACTTGTAGCGGTAATTACTGAAAAACTTAACATGGGATTTATACCTTAGACGTATGGAAACCAAGTCTTCAAAACAGTAATTTCTTAAAAAGAACAACATCATAGAAGCCTTTATTGGTTCCGATAAAAAAAGCCAGCCTGTCTTTTTGGGGTGCAACTAGTGAATGAGAAAATTCAATAATTTCTTGTTAGTGTAGCGACGCCTTTATAGGGTATCCCCTAAAAGAGGCTGGTCTTCCATTGCTTCATGTATTTAGTACATGGACATAATTAAATGTGAAAGAGATTCCTAGTTTGTAGTAAGCGCTACTCTTACTCGTTACTAGAAACTTTTGTTTATTTATGTTCATCTACATATTTCTAAACCCACCAAAAAAATTTAGGTAAATACTCAGTAATGATGAATAAAAAATGGGCAACCAAGCGAATCACCCTAAACCTAGCTTCCGGTGAAGCCGAAAAGCTGGAACGATATTGTCAACAAACTGGAAGACCAGCAACAGATGTGATTAGGGAACTTATTCGAGGATTACCTATACAATTGCAAACTGACTTAAACCCCATTGAACAGAATTACTCAACTACAATCGGGCAATTGCGAATATAATTTAAAATTCATAATTAGAACTCATAATTTATAAGCAAAAATTATGAATTATGAGTTAATTATCTTTAATGATTGCTATGAACGACTCTTGGTAACTCAACACGAAAAGTTGAACCTTCAGCGAGTTTACTTTCCACAGTCACACTGCCTTTCATCAAGCGAACTAATTGGTCTACAATTGCTAGTCCTAAACCAGTACCGCCGTGTTTGCGTGTGAGACATTGGTTAACTTGCCGAAATTCTTGGAAAATATTTTTTAAATCAGCTTCGCTAATGCCTATACCTGTATCTTTTATGATTAACATCACTCTGTCTTGAATTTCTAAGACTTCAACATTTACATTACCTATATCAGTGAATTTAATCGCATTGGAAAGCAAATTAACTAAAATTTGTCGAACGCGATCGCTATCATTAATAATCTGAGGCTCTTTGAGGTTAATATCAACATTTATAGTTAAATTTTTCTGCTGGGCTAAACAATATAGTTCTTGAACAGTTGTTGTTACCAATTCAGCCAAATTAAATTCTTCCAGATTCAACTCCAGCCGTCCAGCTTCCAGCTTGGAGAAATCTAGTATATCTTCAATCAGCGCGAGTAGACGTCTGGCACTAGATAAAATACGTTCTACCATGCTTCTTGCCTGGGTTGGAAACTGATTATACGGGTGGCGTAGCAATAGTTGGGAAAAGCCCAAAATCGCATTCATTGGGGTACGCAGTTCATGAGACATTACCGCCAAAAACTGTGATTTGAGCCTTGTAGCTTCTTGTAATTGCAAATTTTCATTTCTGATCGCCTGTAACTGTTCTTCTGCTTGCTTGCGGGTGGTAATATCCCTGATCAACCAACACCAGCCTTGAGGATTACCTTCGCGATCGCACATTGTAGTTACACTGATGGCGGCGTCAAATTCAGTTTGTTCCCGCGTTAGCATAGGAATTTCCCAATCTTGAATTTGTTTAATCTGCTGCAAACTAATTAGCTGGGAACGAAAGGCACGACGCTGATTTTCTGGGACAAAATTGATCAGTAATTTACCTTGGATGTATTTTTGTGATATTTTAAACAAAGTAGTAGCAGTGCGATTTGCTTCTAATATTTTGCCTTCAGTATTAGTTACTAAATAGGCATCTGGGGCAAAATCAAATAGTTCTTTGTAGCGTTGACGTTCCACATCCAACGCATATCGAATATTTCTTAACTCCTCATTCTGTTGGCGTACTTCTTCTTCTGCTACTCTGAGTTCTTCTAATGCTGTGTTAAGTTCCTCAAGAGAATCATGCAGAATTTCTGATGAGGGTAATGGTGAAGTGTTGGCATGATTTTCTAGCGCATCAGCACGTTGACGCACAGCCTTTATTTGTTGGGTCAATTCGGAGGCGTTCACACTGAAACTCCTAGTAGTTATTGCTGGTTTTTTTATTAAATTATGTAAAAATATCAGATTAATTAGCACTATAAAAGCTATCGAAAAAACTCTGAGGTATTAAATTTATCTGGTGAAACTGATTGATTAATGAAGTCGGGAGAGCAAGAGGGAAGTAATTTTGGCATATTCAAGGAAATTAAAATTTTAAAAAAATGTTAAATTTTTTGATGGCATATCTTGCAATAATCAAATCATAGCTTCTCAAACTAATTATTTAACAAAATTTGCCCCTGTGTTGAGTATTGCTTGATTATGTAAACAAGATTTAATCTTTTTTTTAACTCAACTATTGCAATGTTTTAATTAAAAGCCATAAGCTCTAATTTTTGTCACTTTATTTAACATCTTAATTAGTTTTTGAGAGGCTACCACCCCCCGTCCGTTATAAATACGGCAAAATTTGATCTTCCAAAAGTTTAAATATGGATCATAAATTTATAAATTTTAGTTGGGAAATCAATGTAATTTTCACAAGCAAACTCATCTATAAAATAGAACGCACAGCTTTCAATTGATTAAGAGTGACACATATATAATTGCTTTTTTATCTCCTTAGCGAGTGATAAAAAACAGCTTCTAAAGTATGAAATTAAGACTCTACCAATGACAAATGACCAATGACGACTCGAAGTGACATACTCCCGACGCTGCCCTTGCGGGTCGGTGTAGGTAGTTCACCCTACTTATTCGTTTCGGTCAATTTCCTCCATTAACAAGATTCACTAATAGGTGATGGTTGGGAGGAGCGATGTAATTGGCGCTGTTGGACTCGTTCGCGACTACCTGTAGGAATCGAAGCAATTAATTTTTGTGTATATTCTTGTTTGGGTTCGCGGTAAATTTTTTCTGCGATACCTTGCTCGACAATTTCACCGTTATTCATGACCAAAATGCGATCGCTCATAAATTTCACCACGCTTAAATCGTGGGAAATGAAAATGTAAGTTAAACCAAACTCGCTTTGCAATTCTTTGAGCAAATTCAGCACCTGCGCCTGTACTGATACATCCAATGCTGAAACCGATTCATCGCAAATGATAAACTTAGGATTCAAAGCCAAAGAACGAGCAATACAAATTCTTTGGCGTTGACCACCAGAAAACTGATGAGGATAGCGGTTCATTGCATCTGCACTCAAACCGACTCGTTCTAATAGATAAGCAGCGCGTTTTTGTCTTTCTTGCTTTTTATTACCAATCGAGTGAATCTGCAATGGTTCCATGATCGCATCCCCTATCTTCATCCGGGGATCAAGGGAACTAAACGGGTTTTGAAAAACTATTTGCATTTCCCGTCGTAGTTTTTGCAATGCTTCTCTCTTGAGAGTTGTGATATCTTGTTCCTCAAAGAAAATTTGACCACTCATCGGTTCGATTAAGCGTAGCAAAGTTCTGCCCAAGGTAGTTTTGCCACAACCAGATTCTCCCACCAATCCTAGAGTTTCGCCTTTTTTGACATCGAAAGAAACCCCATTGACGGCCATATGGTAACGTTTTGTACCACCAAACATACCTTTGATGGGAAAACCAACTTTGAGATCCTTGATTTGGAGTAGAGGTTCTTCGTTTTCTAAATCTGCTAATCTTTGCGCTATTTCTTCGGGCGTGATGTCTGGTGGTTCTGTGGGTTCTTTCCCTTGAATCACAAGTTCTCCCGTCGTTGGTATTTCCTCAACGTTCATGTAGTCGGAAACAGTCAATAGTTTGTGGGGATGGCGGTTGAGTGTCGGGCGACAAGCCACCAAACCTTTAGTATAGGGATGTTGAGGATTAGCAAAAATTGTGGCGGCGTTGTCGAATTCGACAATTTGACCTCTGTACATCACCGCAACTGTATCAGCAATTTCGGCAATTAAGCCTAAGTCGTGGCTGATAAAAATCAAGGCCATGTCGCGACTAGCTTGTAATTCTCGCAACAAATCAATAATAGTTGCTTGCACCGTCACATCTAAAGCGGTGGTTGGTTCATCAGCAATTAATACCAACGGATTGCAAGAAATAGCCATTGCAATCATTACCCGTTGCAACTGACCCCCCGAAAGTTCATGAGGATAACGTTCGAGGATGGCTTCTTTGTGTTGCTTGACTAACTTGAGTAGCTTTTGTTCGTCTAAGCTCGATGAAGCTAAAGCTGAATGTTGCCAAGTGTCAATATACTGCTGTCGGATCTTTTCATCACTTGGTAGCAATTTTACTTCTTGCAGACCTGCGATCGCTTTTTGTTTTGCTTCTGCTTTGGAAATATTCTGGTGTCGTAAAATTGCTTCTGTCAGTTGAAATCCGATGGTATACACAGGATTAAGCGAACTCATCGGTTCTTGAAAAATCATGGCGATATCGCCACCCCGATGTAGTTGTATCTCTTTAGGAGACAAATCTACCAAATTAATGGGTTCACTAGTTTCATTCGCACGAAACCAAATTTCTCCACCTGCGATCCTACCCGGAGATTGCAACAAACCCATCACTGCCAAAGCTGTGACTGATTTCCCACTCCCCGACTCTCCTACTATCCCTAGAGTCTCACCTCGATGCAATTGAAAAGAAATTCCATCTATAGCTTTGATGATCTTGCGATCGCCAGCAAAGTCAACCTGCAAATTGCGAACATCTAGGACTGTTTCTTTCATAGGAAGTCGGGGTTAAACTTGATTGAAAATAAACAGGATCTTAACATTCACTAGGCAAAGTAGGGGAAAGGGGAAAGGGGAAAGGGGACAAGGAAGATAAGTGAGACAAGGGAGAATTATTTAACAAGTCTCTTCCCAATCCCCAATCCCCGATCTCCGATCTCCTTTCCCCTCTTAAAACGGGATGTCGTCAATATCTGGTTCTGGGTTTGGGGCTACGGGAGGATAGGAAGTACGTTCCGGTTTTGAGGTTTGGGGAACAGGTTGGGAGTAATTATTTTGGGAAGCGACACCAGCATTACTAGTTGCTGGAGTTGCTGTTGGAAGTGGTCGTTCGTAACTAGAAACTGCTTTTTGAGGAGTAGGAACTGGTGCTGAGGGTGGTGCTGTGGTTACAAAAGACTCACCCATGTTTAAATTTGCAACTAAAGGATAAATTTTTTGTACTGTTAATTCAGCACGTTTTTCTTTAAAACCTTCTGGACGGTCAATGGTATGCATACCTAAACGTCCTTCTACAAGGATGCGATCGCCAATGTGGTAGTTCTGCTGAATGTCTTTAGCCATATTGCCCCAGCCTACCACTTTTAAATTGGCTGCTGGTTCACCTTCTCGCAATCCAGAAAACTGCACCAGCATTTCTGTTATTTCCAATCCATCTGGTGTAAAACGCAGTTCTGGTTCTTTAACAATTTCTACCATTAAAATACAGCTGTTCATTAAAGTTCTCCTTGAAAATAGGTGTTGGGGATTGGGGATTGGGGAAAGAATATTAAATTATGTTTGTGTTTTCAAGCATATGAGTGTCTAAATTAAAAATATTGTTAATGATAATTAATGTGTAATAACTAATTATTAATTTAGTCTAATCAGTCATTACTAATGACTACCCTGACTTATTTAATTTCATGCGCTTGGCTTTGAGAATGTTTTAACATAAAAGCCAAGGAAGTACGGCTAACATTACTATTTTAGTACTAAAGTACTATATATGTCTTTAACTTTTCGTAGCCACTACAAACGTGTATCATGAGCGCTTAAGCCTAAGTGTACTTTGTCATTTGTTGAAAGTTATTAACTCTTGACAAATGACAAATAAAAAATGACCATTGACGATTGCTGAAAAACTCGTGACGCAAGTAAATTTAGAAAACGTTTATAAAAGTTTTCCTCCTCGTCGAGGAGAAAGTGTTACTTCTCAAACCCAACTGGTATTGAATGGGCAGAAAAAGGAAGCTATTACCTCGAAAGCTGGAGATGGTGTGAATGTCTTACGGCGAATTAACCTCACTGTGGCAGATGGTGAATTTATGGTGCTGGTGGGGCCTTCTGGTTGTGGTAAAAGCACCTTGCTGCGGTTAATTGCTGGTTTGGAAGTCATGACTGGAGGCAATATTTGGGTAGGCGATCGCTTAGTTAATGATCTTCCCCCCAAAGAACGAGATATTGCCATGGTGTTTCAAAACTACGCCCTCTATCCCCATATGTCGGTATATGACAATATTGCTTTTGGACTCAGACGGCGTTCTCAGAAGGAAGATACGGGAACACAACAACACCCAGACGCGACGAGTCCTATCTCCGTGTCCCCGCGTCTCCCTGTCTCCGCGTCAGGATTCTCAGACTTAACCGAAAATCTCCTTGTAGGTATGACAAGAAATTTACCCAAGGGACTCCGTTATATTTCTGAGAAAGAACGGGCAGTAAATGAACAGGTAAAATACGTTGCCCAGTTATTACAAATTGAAGGGTTGTTAAATCGTTTACCTAAACAATTATCCGGGGGACAAAGACAAAGAGTAGCACTGGGAAGGGCAATCGCACGCAATCCACAAGTTTTTCTTATGGATGAACCGCTTTCTAACCTAGATGCGAAACTGCGCGCCGAAACCCGCGCCCAAATTGTCAAACTGCAACGCCAGCTAGGGACGACGACAATTTACGTTACCCACGATCAAACAGAAGCGATGACAATGGGCGATCGCATTACAATTCTCAATCAAGGTCAAATTCAACAAGTTGCCCAGCCCTTAGAACTATATAATCATCCCGCGAATCTATTTGTAGCTGAATTCATTGGTTCACCGCCCATGAATTTTATTCCAATTCAATTTCATGCCCCTTTATTAATTACTAACGGCGATTTTCGCCTCACCTTACCAGAATTTTGGGGCAATGCCCTACAAAAATACGACGGACGTACTTTGATTTTAGGCATCCGTCCAGAACATTTAACTTTGAGTGTCCCAGCTACCAAAAATCTACCCGTACAAGTCGAATTAGTAGAAAACCTTGGCAATGATAGTTATCTATCTACAAAACTTATCGGTTCTAGTTTCCAACAACCTGTGACTTCTTCTGGTAATTCTTTGCAAGTGCGAGTCCCGCCAGAAAGGATAGTACACCTTGGCGAACAACTATGGTTATCCCTAACACCAGAAAAACTCCACTTTTTTGATCCAGAAACAGAATTGGCAATATTTCCTTAAATCAAGAAACTTTTTTGCTCTTGTCACGGGTATAAATAATGCCTACAGTTATCTCATTAATTGGCTATTTCTTGTAAACGTCTTTACGATGCCCAACTTTAACAACTTTGACTATTAGTAAATCATCTTTGACCTCATACAAAATACGATATTTGCCGACACGAACACGGTAAATATTTTCACTGTCTTCTAACTTTACAACTCCATCAGAACGTGGATTTTCTGCTAACTCTTGAATCTTCTCTTCAATTCGTAGCTTGATATCTTCAGGCAGCTTTTTTAATTGTTTAGCTGCCCGACTTGTAATTTCTACTTGATAAATCACGCGGTTTCTCGTTTGTATTGTTCCCAAGAAATAGTAGTATCGTTTTTTGCCGCATGAATATCTCGAACATCTTCTTCATCTTCGCTTTTGCGAATTTTTAATAACTCTAAAACATCTTCTAAAGTATCTTCATAAGCCTGTTCCAATTCCTCGTAAATTGCTTTGAGTAGCGCTTGTCTGGTTTTTGCATTTTCCATTTGTCACCTCATAAATTTTTTTACATTAATTATCCCCTATGCCAACGAGTACCCTCACGGCTGTCGATTAAAGTCACGCCCTGGGCTTGCAATTCATCGCGGATGCGATCGGCTTCGGCAAAATTCTTTGCTTTTCTGGCTTCTTGCCGTTTTTGAATTAAATCCTCGATTTCTGCTTCAGTAATACCACTACTATTATTTGTTTCTGCTGTGACTTTAGCTTCTAAACCCAAAACCCCAGCTAAAGTCACCAGAGTCTGCCATTGTTTAGATAACTTCTCTGGTGGTGTTTCAGTTTTACCTTCATGCACCAACAGATTCCCTTCCCGCCGTAGTTCTTTGGCGAGTTCAAATAATACTGCTAGGCTTCCAGAGAAATTAAAGTCATCATCTCCTGATTCTTCAAATCGTTTGATGATTTCTTTATCTAAGTGATTTACGTCATTACCAAAGCCAAATTTTTGACCGTGTTCGTAGCCGAAGAGTAAACCTTCTTTGAGGGTTTTCCAACTACTTTCAGCAGTGGCGATCGCTTCATCGGTAAAATCTAGTGGTTTGCGATAGTGTGCTTGCAAGACAAAGTAGCGCACCGCCATTGGATCAACAGGACGATCTAATAATTCTCGAATGGTAGTAAAGTTACCCAGAGACTTGGACATTTTTTTACCATCTACCATCACCATGCCGTTATGCATCCAGTAGTGTGCTAAGGGTTTATTAATAGCACCTTCTGACTGGGCTATTTCATTTTCATGATGAGGGAAAATTAAATCACCACCACCACCATGAATATCAATTGTTTCACCCAGTTGCGATCGAATCATCGCAGAACATTCAATGTGCCATCCTGGACGACCCTTACCCCAAGGCGAGTCCCAAGCTGGTTCTTCTGGTTTAGCAGCTTTCCATAAAGCAAAATCAAAGGGGTGCTGTTTTTTACTTTCCTGATCTTCAGCATCTACTCTGCCACTAGCACCAGCTTGCATCTGTTCTAGTTCTCGCCCAGATAGTTTGCCGTAAGTAGGGAAATGCTCGACTCTGTAGTAAACATCACCACTAGCCGCATAAGCGTAATCTTTTGCTATTAAAGCTTGAATCATGGCATGAATTTCAGGAATATGTTCCGTTGCACGGGGATATTCATCCGCATCCATGACGTTTAAACGACGGATATCTTCAAAATAAGCATCGATAAAACGATGTGATACTGCTTCCATCGTTGTACCTTGTTCTCTGGCACGATTGAGAATCTTATCGTCAATGTCGGTAAAATTCTGGATGTAACGCACTTGATAACCGCGCCATTGCAGATAACGACGTATAGTATCCCAAACTATGTAGGAACGAGCATGACCCAAATGGCAATAGTCATACACCGTCACGCCGCAGCAATACATCTTAACTTTTCCAGGCTCAATTGTTTCCAAAGGTTCTTGGCGACGAGTGAGGGTATTGTAAACAGTTAGGGTCATAACACAGTAATACTGAATTGAGATACGCAATAATAGGTTAAAGCAACTGGGACGTTGATCCAGCATCCCTATGCTAGTGTTTTATGGACTCTCTACGCTACATTCTCTAGTTTGACTCATTTGATGGCAGTGTTATGCAAGCAGCTACTTCTGAATCTCATGCAATGGAAACCCCAAAACAAGGATTACCAGTAACAATTATTACTGGTTTTCTTGGCAGTGGCAAAACAACTTTACTCAATCATATCCTGAGCAATCAGCAGGGTTTAAAAACTGCTGTTTTAGTCAATGAATTTGGTGAAATTGGCATCGACAACGAGTTAATTATCTCTACCGACGATGATAATAATATGGTGGAGTTAAGTAACGGTTGTATATGTTGCACCATTAATAATGATTTAGTTGATGCCGTTTACAAAGTTTTAGAACGTCAAGAAAACATAGATTATCTGGTTGTAGAAACAACTGGACTTGCAGACCCGCTACCAGTTGCTTTAACATTTCTTGGCACAGAATTACGAGATTTAACTCGTCTTGATTCGATTATCACTGTTGTAGATGCGGCAAATTATAGCCTAGATTTATTTAATTCTCAGGCAGCTTATAGTCAAATTGCCTATGGTGATGTAATTCTGTTGAATAAGACAGATTTAGTTTCTCAAACAGAATTAGAAACACTAGAAACTAAAATTCGTGAGGTTAAGGAAGGTGCGAGAATTATTCGTACCAACAAAGCACAAGTACCATTACCTTTAATTCTCAGTGTTGGTCTGTTTGAGACAGACAAGTATTTTGACACCGTCGAAGCACATACTCACGACCATCATCATCACGACCATGATCATGACCATTCAGAATGCGGTCACGACCACCATGACCATGATCATGATCATTCAGAATGCGGTCACGACCACCATGACCATGATCATCACCATCATTCCAATCATTTGGAAAATGATGGCTTCACCTCACTATCTTTTGAGAGCGAAAAACCGTTTGCAATCAGGAAATTTCAGTATTTCTTAGATAACCAACTTCCTGAGAATATTTTTCGCGCTAAGGGAATAATGTGGTTTGAGGAAAGTCCCAAGCGACATATTTTTCACCTTTGCGGTAAACGTTTTACTCTAGATGACGAAGAATGGAAAGGTGAAAAGAAAAATCAGTTGGTACTGATTGGTCAAAATCTAGATCATGACAAGTTGCGAGAACAATTAGAAAACTGTTTATGTATTCCTTCTACAACTCGCGGTAAAGGGTTTGCGAAATAGTTATTGGTCATTGGTCATTGGTTATTGGTCATTGGTCATTAGAATGAGTAAGGGCTAATGACCAAGTCCCTTTGGCGCGAAGGAAGTCTTAATTAGTTTTTCTTATTCTTGTGATTCTTCAGACTCTGAAATATCCAACTGTTGTAAATAAAGAATACAGTATTAAACCTCGTCCATCTTGAAAAGAGGAGTTTTTCAAAAAGGACATTATGTAGGTTGGGTGGAACGGAGTGTAACCCAACATTAACCAGACTATAATGTTGGGTTTCGCTGTCGCTACACCCAACCTACAAAACTACAGT